>JACCRW010000124.1 GCA_013813345.1 Actinomycetota bacterium | reverse complement strand
GGCTTGGAGTGGGGACGCTCACCGCAACTCCTGGCGAGACGTTCAGGGTTTCTCACCGCGAAGCGCCGAGTCCATTCGCGGCGATGGGGGAAGGGAGGTTATGGCCGGCGCCTCGAGCGCGAATCAGTCGGGATCGAGCACTTGTCACGCGCGATGCACGGTTCCTGCTGGAGCGCTGTAGCCGCCTTCGCCGCTCAAGCGCGATGAGCGCCGACGAGGTCGCGACACGGCTCGTGTTGCGCAGCCTCGCCCGCCGCGTCAACGAAGGCAAGAGCCGCCGAGACGCCACCCGGCTGCTCAAGCGCTACCTCGCCCGCCACCTCTACCGACTACTCGAAAACCAGAAGCCACGAATGGCTCGACAAGACATAGGAGCATCATTCGTGAACACTGGCCCATTAAGCTTCGTTGTCGTCTGAGGTCGCTCTCAGTTCTGGAACTCGATCGCTGGAGCACAGCTAGCCGCGGATGCCGGCGCGTCCGCCTCGGTGTGGTCGGGGTCGAAGCCGACGAGCATCGGGTGCTTCTCGGGAGTCGTTCGTAGGGTCAGGGGCACACGACAACCGGTGAAGCCACGATCTGACACCCTGACGTAGCCTCCTGTCCGTGCACCGGCTCACGAAGGCGCAGGCGCGGCGCATCGCGGTGCGCGCGCAACTGCTCGACGCACCTCGGCCGAGCGAGCTGCTCGCGGTGGTGCAGCAGTTGACCCTGCTGCAGATCGACCCGACCGCGACAATCGCGCTGAGCGCGGACCTCGTTGCCTGGAGCCGCCTCGGCTCCGCGTACGAGCCCGCCCACCTTCGACAAGCTCTGGAGCACGACCGCACCCTGTTCGAGCACAACGCACTGGTTCGGCCAATGAGCGACCTCGGCCTGTACCTCGCCGGCGCGGCCGATTGGCCAAGCTACGAGCGGACGCGTGACTGGCTCCGCGACAACGATCGGTTCCGGCGCGACATCCTGAACCTGCTCGGCAGCTCCGGGCCGATGACCTCACGCGACATCCCGGACACGTGTGTCGCGCCGTGGGCATCGACCGGCTGGACGAACAACCGCAACGTCACCCAGATGCTGGAGTCCCTGATGATGCGCGGCGAGATCGCGATCGCCGGCCGGCTCGGGCGGCAGCGGCTCTGGGACCTGGCCGAGCGCGTCTACCCGGCCGACGTCGTCGTCCCGTCGGTCGACGAGGCTCATCGGGTCAAGAACGAGCGGCGGCTCGCCTCACTGGGCATCGCCAGACAGAAGAGCACCAAGATGCCGCTCGAGCCGATCGACGTCGGGGAGGCCGGAGAGCCGGCCGTGGTCGAGGGCGCCAAGGGCGAATGGCGCGTCGACCCCGCCGCGCTCGACAAGGATTTCGAAGGCCGTACCGCGCTGCTCTCACCGTTCGACCGGCTCGTCCACGACCGGGTTCGCGCCCAGGAGCTGTTCGACTTCGAGTACACCCTCGAGATGTACAAGCCCAAGGCGTCGCGCCGCTGGGGCTACTTCGCCCTCCCGATCCTCCACGACGACTGCCTGATCGGGAAGATCGACGCCGCCGCCGACCGCAAGGCCTCCGTGCTGCGGGTACACGCGATCCACGAGGACGTCAGGTTCACCCGCACCATCACCAAGGCCGTCGACGCCGAGCTGGCAGACCTGGCAGCGTGGCTCGGGCTGGGTACGGTCGAGGCTTCCTAACGCCCGACCGGTTCCTCGAAAGCGGGCTCGCCGCGGATCGGATCGAAGTCGGAGTCCTCTTTCGCCATGTCGCGACAGCCCTCCTAGCCCGACTCCGTCGGCGGCGGCCGACGAGCCGCGCTCAAGAAACTGATCGGCCAGCGTCAGTCGTGGTGTTCCATCGCGGCAGTCATGGTTAGCCACGGATGCCGACGGGACTCGTACACCGACACCGTCGGTGGCGGGAAGGCCGGCTCGGCAAATGCCCCGATCGGAACAGCAACAACATCCGGCGCCGCCGAGAGCGTGTAGAAAACGGTCGCGCCGCAGTCGGGGCAGAAATGAAAGGTTCTCTGCTCGCCTTCGTCGGAGGTGCGCACGTAATCCCTATGGCGACCGACGATGTGCACATGCTTCGATCTGAACCGAGCCTGGATCCCGAAGGCGCTACCAGTCCGACGCTGGCAGGCAAGGCAGTGGCACATGGAGATTCGGATGGGATCGCCCTCCGCGGTCAGCTGAAGTTGCCCACAGCTACAGACGGCGTCGCGGGTAGCCATCGCCGCCGATCCTACGCCATCGCGTCCCCCAAGTCCCGCCGACGCAAGTTCCTTGGATCCCCCGCTCCTCAGCTCTTGGACAGGAGGTACACCCTTCTGTCGAGCTTCCCAATCATCCCGAAGATGTGCCACAGACAGTCGCCGAGCATCATCTCGTAGGCGGCTTGCCCGAATTGCTCGACGTACCGAGGAGGATCCCGGAGCAGACGTGCTGCGCGGATCAAGCGAAGGCCGCCGTTCCCGGACATCTCCTCGGCCCACTCCCCCCATTCCGTGCCGAGATCGAGGCGGCGGTCCACACGCAGCCGAGCGGCCGCGATGGCTGCGTCCGTGCGAGCAGGGGCCGCGCTCGTCGGAACGACACCCGCGGTCTTCCACAGCCATTCTGCTTCCCTTGGCTCGAGCCGGTCGCCCGCGAACATCTGGTAGATCAGCACGCGCCCGTTTGCGCGCAGGACTCGCTGGAACTCGGCGTACGCTCGCTCCAGGTCCGCGACGTGAACGAGCACGTCGCGACACCAGATGAGGTCGACCGTTTCGTCGTAGAGAGGTAGCGCTTCCGCCGTTCCTGCGACAAAGCGGATGCGGCGGGTGATCGTCGGATCGGACGCTGCGCGCTCATCCAGCACGGCGAGCGCGAGCTCGATGTGACGAGCAACGGGATCGACGCCCGTGACCACGAAGTCGAATCGCTCGGCGAGGGCGAACGTGTGGTTTCCCTCTGCACAGCCAACATCGACGGCAACAGACCCAGCCGGCAGTCCCATCTCCTCGACCAGCTCGTAGAGGACGTCGGGGCCTCGCGGGTTCAGGCTTCGGTCTAGCGCAGCTTGAAACTCCGCTTCGATCCGCGGGTACGTGTCGTACGACCACTCGAGCCAGGAAGGCTCGAGGCCGCGACCCATGGCGGCAGTCTCGTCGCACGGTTCCACAAGACCATCATGTCCGTTCCTGGACGTCGCTCAGAGAGCGCTACCGGCCGTTCCGCGTTTCGGCCTCCTTGAGGTACTGGTGCACGAA
>JACCRW010000094.1 GCA_013813345.1 Actinomycetota bacterium | reverse complement strand
CGAGATCGGCGGGCTCGACCGCCTCCCAGGCAGCGGCGTCCGCGACGTCGAACCCGTCGACGACGTCGAGGCCACGCACCGCCGTTCCCTCGGACTCGAGCAGCTCGACGAGCGCGCGGCCGATCCCGCCCGCCGCGCCTGTCACGACCGCCGTCTCAGGGAACAAGAACGACCTTGCCCGTCGAGCGTCGCGAGGCGATCAGCTCGTGTGCGGCCTGCGCGTCGGCGAGCGGGTACTCCGCGCCGACGACCGGCCGGATCGAGCCGCGTCGCCACAGCGCGATCAGCTCGCGGGCCTGCTCCTGGACGAGCCGTGGCTCGAAGCCCATCAGGCGGCCGAGATAGAAGCCCTGGACGCCAACATTCCGGCCGACGAGCCGCGCCGGGTCGACCGGCTCCCAGGCACCGCCCGCGAAGCCGATCCCGATCGCGACTCCGAGCGGCCGCAGCGACTTCAGGCACGCCGCGAAGACCGGCCCGCCGACGGGATCGAGCGCCACGTCGACGTCGTCCAGCTCGGCGATGGCGTCGTAGGAGATCGTCGCCTCCGCGCCGAGCTCCCGCGCAAGTGCATGCTTCTCCTCCGAGCCTGCCGCCGCGGTCACACGAGCACCGAGGTGACGGGCGAGCTGGATCGCGGCGGTGCCGACGCCACCCGCCGCCGCGGTCACGAGCACGTGCGAGCCGGGCCGGATGTGCGCCTGGCGGATGAACGGGAGCCACGCCGTCAGGAACGTCGTCAGGAAGGACGCACCCTCGGCGTAGCTCGCGTCCGGCGGCAGGTCGAACACCCACTCGTCGTCGACGGCCACCCGTTCCGCATAGCCGCCGCCGGTCGTCCGCACGAACGCGAGCACGCGGCGGCCGTCGAGGTCGCCCGCGACTTCGTTTCCCAGCACCGTCGGCAGGGGCGGCGGCTGCGGATAGTGACCGAGCCGGATCAGGACGTCGGCGAAGTTGATTCCCGCCGCGCGCATGTCGACGAGGGACAGTCCCTCGGACACGTCCGGTTCGGCCACGTCCTCCAGGGACAGCTGTCCGCCCACCTCGTGGAGGACGGCGGCCTTCATCGCCCTGTGAAGACGGGCTTTCGCTTCTCCAGGAAGGCCGTCACGCCCTCGGCGCCGTCCTCGCTCCCCAGGATGCGCACGAACGCCTGCGCCTCGGCTCGGAGCCCTTGCGCAAGCGGGATGTCACGTGTCTCCGCCGCGAGCTGCTTGACGATCCCCATCGCGAAAGGCGAGCGCTCCGAGAGCGTCCGGGCGAGCTCGAGCGCCGCGTCCATCAGCTCCGCGCGCGGCACGGCCCGCTCGACAAGACCCCACACGTAGGCCTGCGTCCCTGAGATCGGGTCGCCGCTCAGATTCAGGAGCAGGGCACGCCCGTGCCCGATCAGTCGCGGCAGCCGCTGGGTGCCGCCGGCGCCGGGAATCAGCCCGAGCTTGATCTCCGGCTGGCCGAGCTGCGCATCCTCGGCCGCGATCCTGACGTCGCAGGCCATCGCGAGCTCGAGCCCGCCGCCGAGGCAGTAGCCGTGGATCGCGGCGATCACGGGGGTGCGGCCCGCGTCCATCCGGGCGCCCAGCTTCTGGATCCCACGCGCCGAGCCGCCCTCGGCGGCCTCCTCGATTGCAGCGCGCATCGCCGGGAACTCGGAGATGTCGGCGCCCGCGACGAACGCCTTCTCGCCGGCGCCGCGGAAGATCAGAGCCCGGATCTCGTCGGAGCGGTCGAGGCGGTCGTACTCTGCTTCGAGCTCCTCGACGAGCTGGGCGGAGAGGGCGTTGACGGGCGGGTGGTCGAGCGTGACGATCGCAACCGCGCCGTCCTCCTCGACCTTCACGAGCTCTGGCATCTGACTCCTTCTGAGTTGGGTTAGCGGGGACCCATTCTGAGAGCCCCGTCGAGGCGGATCGTCTCGCCGTTCAGGTACTCGTTCTCGATGATGTGCTTGACGAGCGACGCGAAGTCCTCGGCGCGGCCGAGCCGCTTGGGAAACGGGATCTGCGACTCGAGGCTTGCCCGGATGTCGTCGCGCATCGGGCCGAGCATCGGCGTGTCGGACGGACCTGGCGCGATCGTGACGACCCGGATTCCCTTCGAGGAGAGATCGCGCGCGATCGGCAGCGTCATTCCGGCGACGCCCGCCTTCGACGCCGAGTAGGCGGCCTGGCCGATCTGCCCGTCGAAGGCCGCGTTCGAGGCGGTGTTCACGATCACGCCGCGCGTGCCCTCCTCGTCGGGCTCGCCTGCCGCCATCTTCTCGGCCGCCAGCGAGAGCACGTTGAAAGTGCCGATCAGGTTCACCTCGATCACCTTCCGGAAGCGGTCGAGCGGGAAGCCGATCACCCGCGCGCCCCCGCCGATCCCGGCGCAGTTGACGGCGCCGTGCAGCTCCTCGCACGACTCGACGAGCGCGCGCACCGCGTCCGCGTCGGTGACGTCCGTCTCGGGCAGATCCGCGATCGCCACTCTCGCACCCTCGCGCTCGAGTAGCGCCGCGGTCGCCTCGCCGAGCCCCGAGCGCCCGCCCGTGACCAGGAACGTCTTCCCCTCGATCTTCACGAAGTGACGGGCGCCGTCGGGAACTGCTCGCGCAACGCGGTCTTGCGGAACTTGCCGACGGCGGTCTTCGGGATCTCGTCGACGAACACGTACGCGTCCGGCAACCAGAACTTGGCGAAGTTCGGCGCGAGGAATTCGCGCAGCTCGTCGGGGCTGGCGCTCTCGCCTTCGCGGCAGACGCAGACGGCCAGCGGCCGCTCGTCCCACTTCTCGTGCGGGATCGCGATCACCGCGGCCTCCGCGATGCACGGGTGCGCCATCAACGCGTTCTCGAGGTCGACCGACGAGATCCACTCGCCGCCGGACTTGATCACGTCCTTGGAGCGGTCCTTGATCATCACGTAGCCCTTCGGGTGGAACGACGCGATGTCGCCGGTCTTGAACCAGCCGTCGTCCGTCCAGCGGTCCGCCTGCTCGGGTGTGTCGTAGTAGCCGGCCGCGACCCAGGGGCCGCGCACCTGGAGCTCGCCCATCGCCTCGCCGTCCCACGCGATCTCGTTGCCGTCGTCGTCGATCGCCCGCAGCTCGACGAGCGGGAGTGGCAGACCCTGCATCGCGACGACATCGAGTTGCGTCTCCTCGTCGGCCGTGCGGAACTCGCCGACGTAGTCGGACGCGGTTGCAAGCGGGGAGGTCTCGGTCATCCCCCAGCCGTGCACGACCGTCTTCCCGTGCCGCTGGCGGAAGCCGGCGATCATCGCGCGCGGGGCGGCCGAGCCGCCAACGAGCATCGAGTGGAGCGAGGAGAGGTCCCAACGAGCCGGCTCCTTGTCGAGCATCCCGAGGATCCCCATCCAGATCGTCGGCACGCCGGCGGTGATCGTCACGCCCTGCTGCTCGAAATCGTCGAGCAGCGTCTCCGGATCGAGGAACGGACCGGGGAAGACGAGCTTCGCGCCGACCATCAGGCAGGTGTACGGATAGCCCCACGCGTTCGCGTGGAACATCGGCACGACCGGCAGGAACGTCTCCTTCTCCGTCACGTGCAGTCCAAGCGGTGAGGCGAGCGCCTCTCCGAGCGTATGCAGGACGGTCGAGCGATGCGAGTAAAGAACGCCCTTCGGCATCCCCGTGGTGCCGCTCGTGTAGCACATGGCGGCCGCCGTGTCCTCGTCGAGCCTGGGATCCTCGTAGTCGTCTGCGTTCGCGCCGGCGAGGAGCTCCTCGTAGGAGTCCTCGACGACGAAGACGTGCTCGATCTCGGTCCTGTCCTTGAACTGCTCCCAGAGCGGGAGCAGGCTCCTGTCGACGATCACGACCTTGTCGCCGGCGTGCGTCGCGATGTAGCCGAGGTCGTTCGGATGCAGCCGCAGGTTGAGCGTGTGGAGGACGTAGCCGGCGCATGGAATCCCGAGGTAGGCCTCGAGGTGCTGGTAGTGGTTCCAGCAGAGGGTCGCGACCCGGTCTCCCGGCGCCAGGCCGAGGCCCTTCAAGGCCACCGCGAGCTGCCGTGCTCGTTTCCCGAAGTCGGCGAACGTGTACGTGTGGAAGCTCCGGTCGGGCATCCGGGTCACGATCTCCTGGTGCGGGAAGTACGTCTCCGCCCGCTTGAGGATGGTCGGCAGCGTCAGCTGGAAGTCCATCATCAGGCCCTTCACGTCTGCTTCTCCTTTCCGAAGCTCTGTCGGATCTCCAGGTCGCTGTCGTTGACGAGATGGCCGTCGCGCTCGACGTAACCGTCCTTGCCGCCGACGATCAGGAGGACGAGGTCGTCCTCGCCGACGTTCGAGATCCGGCGGGGCGTGGTCGACTCGACGTGGAAGAGGCCGCCGGGGCCGAGGGTCTGCTCCTCGTCCTCGACCTCCACCTTCGCGGTGCCGCTGTGGACGAAGTAGAGCTCGTCCTGGGTGTCGTGATAGTGGAAGACGCCGGGATAGCCCGGGGGATAGATGATGCCGTTCACCCCGAAGGCGGTGATCCCGAGCGGGCCGCGGATCTTGCGGAAGCCGGGGCCGTCGCCCAGCTCGTCGAGCGATGAGAACGTATGTGTCATGAAGAGCTCCTCGGCAGGTCGGTGTAGACGCGCTCGCCCTTGAAGCGGCGCGCCTCTCGGTCCCAGGGAAAGAAGATCGCGTTGCGCCAGGTCATCGTCTCGCCCGTCGGCTCGTTCTCGAGCCACCTCGCCTTGTGCGTACCGGTCACGATCGCCTCCTCGACGACGCCCTGCGGGCCGATCACGATGTTCTGGAGCTCAAAGACGATGTCCGGGAAGGCGGTCAAGAGCTCGGTGTAGAAGCGCGCCGCGCCCTCGTGGCCGTGCCAGGAGACGTCCTCCGGATAGACGGTGTAGACGCAGTCCTCCGAGAGGGTCGCGAGCAGGCCCTCGATCGAGCGCGCGTCCTCGGCCTTCGAATGCGCCTTCCAGAGCTCGCGGATCTCGTCGGCCTCGGCCGGATCGACCTCCATCCGCAGCAGCTCGAGCACTTCCGCTTTCGGGACGGGCATGCGGCTCCTTCTCAGTCGAGGAGTGCGGCCGCGACCACGGCGCGCTGCACGGCTGCATGGCCGCCGAACGCGTCGAGCCACTGCGCGCGCTTGTAGTAGCGGTGCAAGGGGTGCTCCCAGGTGAAGCCGATCCCGCCGTGAACCTGGATCGAGCGCTCGCACGCGGTGACTGCCGTCTCGGCGCACTGGGCCTTCGCGGCGGCGACGGCGACCGCGGCTCCCTCGTCCTCCTCGGCGACGCTCCACGCCGCCCAGTAGGCGAGCGAGCGAGCGAGCTCCGTCTCGACGTAGGTGTCGGCGAGCGGATGCGAGACGGCCTGGTAGGTACCGATCTTCTTCCCGAACTGCTCTCGCTCCGAGACGTACTCGATCCCGAGCTCGAGCGCGCGCTGCGCGATTCCGACGGCTTCGAGCGCGAGCGCGGCCAGGAGGCGCAGCCGCACGGGCTCCCACTCCCCTTCGACCGCGTCACCGTCGGAGGAGGTGAGCCGTCCTAGCGGCCGCGTCTCGTCCATCGTCGCGAGCATCTCGCCCTCGGCCGGAACCGATCGCATCCCCTGGGTGAGCACGCGATCGACATGGAGCAGGTCGGGCACGAAGCCGTCGACCTCGACCGACCAGGCCTGCTCGTCGACCTCGGGAAGCGCCGGGAGGACGACGGCGGTCGTCAGGAAAGGGCCGGAGTAGAGCGCCCGGCCGGCCTCCTCGAAGAGGATCGCCTCGTCCAGGAACGACAGTCCACCGCCGCCGCGCTCCTCCGGAACCGAGACCCCGAGCCAGCCGAGCTCGCGCAGCTCGGCCAGGGGCGCCTCGGGATTCGCCTCGAGGAACGCGCGCGCCTCGCGTCGCAGCTCCTCCTGCTCCTGGGTGAAAGCAAAGTCCATCAGCGGCTGCGGGGGAGTCCGAGCACCCGCTCGGCGATGATGTTGCGCAGGATTTCCGACGTACCGGCCTCGATCGTGTTGCCCCGGCTGCGCAGCTGTTGGTGCTGCCAATAGCCCGGCTGCGCCTTCGAGCTCGAGCCGTTCACGAGCTGTGCCTCCGGCCCGAGCAGCTCCAATGCGAGCTTCGTCACGCGCTGGTTCGCCTCCGACCACCAGAGCTTCGCGCCGGAGCCCTCGGGCCCGGGGATTCCCGTCTTGATCAGCGTCGTCAGTGAGCGGTAGGTCGTGTAGCGCACCGCCTGGAGGCCGATCCACTCGCGCGCGATCGCGTCGCGCTGCACCTCGGTGGCGCCGCGCTCCTTCGCGAGCGCTATCAGCTTCCGGATCTGGGCCTCGAGCGCCGCGGTCAGGGCGAACCCGAGGGTGCCGCGCTCGTGCAGCAGTGTCGTCATCGCCACGCCCCAGCCGCCGCCGACCTCGCCGAGCACGTTCTCGACGGGCACCTTCACATCGGTGAAGAAGATCTCGTTGAACTCCGCCTCGCCGGTGATCTGGCGGAGCGGGCGCACCTCGACTCCCGGCGAGTGCATGTCGACGATCAGGTAGGTCAGCCCCGCGTGGCTCATGGAGTCGGGGTCGCTGCGCGTAACGAGGATGCACCAGTCGGCGATGTGCGCGAAGGAGGACCAGACCTTCTGGCCGTTGACGACGAAGTGGTCACCATCCTGGATGGCGCTCGTGCGCACTGCGGCGAGATCGGAGCCGGCACCCGGCTCGGAGAAGCCCTGACACCAGATCTCCTCGGTCGAGAGGATCGCGTCCAGCCGTGCCTGCTTCTGCTCCTCGGTGCCGTGGGCGATGATCGTCGGGCCGGCCATCCCGAGCCCGATCACGCCCAGGTGGGAGGGCGCTTCCGCGCGGGCCATCTCCTCGAGGAAGATCGCCTGGTGGCTGTAGGGAGCGCCCGCGCCGCCGTATTCCTTCGGCCAGGTGAGGCCCGCGTAGCCACCCTCGTAGAGCTTCCGGCTCCAGTCGCGGCCCGCCTCCTCGAAGCGGCCGCGGCGCACGTCGTCCGTCAGGTTCTCGCCGATCCAGGCGCGCAGCTCCGCCCTGAACGCTGCCTCCGTCGGCGTGTCCCGCAGGTCCACGGGCTGACTCTAGACGGAACCGGGATTCAGAGCATCACGATCTGGCGGTGGATGCGGCGCATCCACCATCTAGCGCTTGTCGAGGGTGACCGTGATCCGGTAGGTCGGCGAACCTTCGAAGCCCAACGCATCGGCGGCGTACGTGACGGCGATCTCGTCGGAATGGAGCAGCAGGTGCCGTCAGCCCAGAAAGTCGCCGACCGCGGCATTGAAACGAGCCGGTTCCTCGAGGAAGAGCAGGTGGCCGGCGCCCGGGAACTCGACGAGGGTCGAGCTCGGGATTCGTCGCGCGAGCGCGACGCCGTTCTCGTAGGGGACGATCCGGTCGGCATCGCCGTGGACGACGAGCGTCGGCGCAACGATCTCGTCTACGGGCAAGACCTGCTCGACGAAGCGCCAGCAGGCGTCGTACTGGGCGCGCCAGCACTCGGGCGGTGTCGGGTACTCCAATCGGTCGGCGAGCAGTTGCTCGAACTCCTCAGGGTGCTCATCCGTCCAGCCGGGCGCGAAGGAAAGCGGCATCGAGGCGCGCGCGAACGCGGGTGGGGAGCGATCGGCGTACGCCTCCCAGGTCGCGATCGTCTCGGCCGGGGTCGGAAGGTAGTCAGGCCCGCCGGTGCCCGTGCACACGAGGACGAGCTTCTCCACGAGCTGCGGGTGTCGGAGCGCGAGCGTCTGCGCGATGTAGCCGCCCATCGAGAAGCCGGCCACGTGTGCGCGGCGGCCGTCGAGCGCCTCGGCGGCGTCGTCGGCCATGGCCTCGATCGAATACGGCCCCGGTGGTTTCGGCGAACGGCCTGTGCCGCGATTCTCGACCGCGATCACGCGGAAGCTCTGAGACCAGACCGGAATCTGCCGCTGCCACGACCAGATCGCGTAGCCGAGCCCGGTGATCAGGAGCAGCGGGTGGCCGTCGCCGTCCTCCTCCCGATAGAGCTTCATGAGACGGCGCTTCTCTCCAAGTCGCGGATCGAGTGGCCGCCGATGAGCGCCAGCGTGATATCGAGCTCCGCCGCGAGTTGGCGGATCACAGCCTCGACTCCTGCCCGGCCGCCGACGGCGAGCCCGTAGGCGTAGGGGCGGCCGAGTAGAACCGCGTCGGCGCCGAGCGCTACGGCCTTCAGCACGTCGGAGGCACGCCGGATCCCGCCGTCCATCAGAACCGTCGCGTCGCCACCGACCGCGTCCCGCACCTCCACGAGCGCATCGAGCGAGCCAACGGCGCCGTCGACCTGGCGGCCACCGTGGTTCGAGACGACGATCCCGTCGACGCCGTGCTCGAGTGCGATCCGAGCGTCCTCTGCGGTCAGGACACCCTTGACGAGAATCGGAAGGTCGGTTCGCCGGCGGAGCCAGGCGAGGTCGGCCCAGGTCAGACCGAGGTTCGAGAAGACGGACAGTGCGCGCGCGGAAGCGGTGAGCACGTCGTCCTCCGGCGGCTCGTCGAGCGAGGCGCGGAAGACCGGATCGCTGAAGAACTGCGCGAGCCCCTCGCCCTGGAGGAAGGGCAGGTAGCCGTGCCCGAGGTCGCGCGGCCGCCAGCCGAGCATGAGCGTGTCGAGGGTGACGACGATCGCGCCGTAGCCGGCGGCGCCGGCCCGGTCGACGATGCTGCCGACGAGTTTCCGGTCGTCGAACCAGTAGAGCTGATACCAGCGTGGCGAGTCTCCGAGCTCGGCGGCGACGTCTTCGAGCGAGGT
>JACCRW010000079.1 GCA_013813345.1 Actinomycetota bacterium | reverse complement strand
CACTACGTCGCAGGAACCCCTCGCGCACGAGCCGCCTGAGCAGCACGAGCCTTCCGGCGCCGTCCAACGCTCCGGGGAGATCGTGGCCGCTGAACGCGCCCTCGACCGTGACGAGAAACTCGAGCTCGGCCGCCAGGCGCTCGGGAAAGCGAAGGACGCGGCCCTCGAACTCGAGCGTCGTCTCGTCGAGGTCGGCGATCACCGTGTCGCGGCGCTCGAGCTTCGTCTCGGCAGCGAGCGTGTCGAGCGAGCGAAGCTCGGCGAGCTGGCCGTCCAGGATCGGCCGGCGGGAGCGCACGAGCCGCTTGCGCGAGCGCCGCAGCGCCTCCTCGGCGTCGAGCTGCGGCAGATCCGGCACCGGGCCGCCGTTGACCCCGCGGCGGAGCTCGACGTCGTCGACGGAGGCCTCGAGCGCGAGCCGCGCCTCGTCGAGCCACGTCCGCATGCTGACGCCGACCGTGATGTGGAGCGAATCGGTCTCGGACGTGAGCGCCTGGTGGAGCCAGCCGCGAGGGAGGTAGAGCGTGTCGCCCGCGCGGAGGGTGACGTCGAGGACCGGCTCGCCCGGGGCGCCGAGCTCGCTCTTGTAGCGCTGTGTCTTCAGCGGCAGCTCGAGCGCCGGCTCGTACACAAGCCACCGCTTCTCGCCCGCAACCTGGAGCGAGAGCACCTCGTGCGTGTCGTGATGAACGGGCAGCCCTTGCGAGCCGCGCGGGGTGAAGTAGGCGTTCGCCTGCGCCGGGTGGCCGAGAAAGGCCTCTAGGTGGCGGCAGTAACGCGCGAGCGGGAGCCAGGAGTGGTGGAGACCCTGGAGCACGATCGTCGCTCCGCGCTCGAACTCCGCCAACACCCGGCGCACGTCGACGACACCTGTGAACGGCGCCGGCCGCCACGAGACATCGCTCGAGTAGCCGGACACCGTCGCGCCGGCCTTGACGATGCGAAAGCCGGGAACCCGGATCGCGGTTTCGGTGATCAACCGCTCGACGTCCCGCACCGAGAGGAGGTCGTCGAAGCGACCTTCCTCCGCGCGCGGGACGACGAGCGGCTGGCGCTCCCAGTGCTCGGCGAGGAACCGATCGGCCTCGGTCGGCGCAATCGCCCGCTCGAGCGCCTGGGGGCTACGCGGCGTCCGTGCCGTCGCTGTCGGAACCGGTGTCGTCAGCGTCCGAGTCAGAATCGTCTGCATCCGTGTCGGCGACATCTGTCCCATCGGCGTCGCCATCGTCTCCGGGCATCGTCTCCGACGCGGTCACCGTGAGGATCTCGTCGTCGGCCAGGGTGGTCGTGCTCTGCTCGTCCATCGTCTCTCCTTCGGCCGGAGGGTGTTCGGCGAGAGTACTAGAGCTGGTAGGCCTTGTCGGTGATCCAGATCACCGTTGGCAGGATCCCGTCCGGCGGCTCCGTCTCCGCGACGAGCGTCCCGAAGGAGACCCGAACGTAGGCGTCGTCGGCGAGCGAGCCGGAACCGGAGATCGTCGCCCGCCAGGTCTGGGCAGGCGCCAGCACGTCCGGCGGCGGCGGCTCGATCTCGACGGCCTCCCGGAGCGGTGGCAACCTGCCGTTCCGGGCGTCCTCGTCGAGCGTCTCGAGTTTTCCGTCCTCGAAGAGCATCAGCCCGAACGCCAGTTGCAGCGGCTCCTTGCCGAGCGCGAACGGGATCTCGGTGCCGTTCTCGATCGAGACCGACGCCGACCAGCCACTCGCTGTCACCTCGAGCCGGTCGACCCCGAACGTGAGGCGGCGACCGGCTGCGGGATAGCTCTCGAGCCAGTCGAGCTCGGCCGTCTGCGGCTCTGCGGATTGCGCGTTCGGAAGCGACCCTGGGGCCTCCGAACCGCAGCCGGCGACGAGGAGAACGAGCACGACGACGAGGCAGCGCATCCGTTCAACCCTCGCAGATAGAGTCCGCGCGGCTCATGGACCTCTACGAGTATCAGGGCAAGCAGCTCTTCTCCCGCTTCGGCATCCCCGTCTCCGACGGGCGCTACGTGACGACCCCGGAGAAGGCGCGGACGGCCGCCGAGGAGATCGGGGGGGCGGTCGTCGTCAAGGCGCAGGTGCTGACCGGCGGCCGCGGCAAGGCGGGCGGGATCAAGCTCGCGGACGACCCGGCTGACGCCGAGGAGAAGGCGCGCGGAATCCTCGGCCTCGACATCCGCGGCCACGTCGTCAGGAAGCTCTGGATCGAGAGCGCATCCGAGATCGCGAAGGAGTACTACCTCTCGATCACGTTCGATCGGGGCACGAAGCAGCCGCTCCTGATGTTCACGACGCAGGGCGGGGTGGACATCGAGGAGGTCGCGGAGACAAACCCGGATGCGCTCATCCGCCTTCACGTCGACCCGCTTGAGGGCTTCCAGCCCTATCACGCCCGCCGCTTGATCTACGGCGCGGGCGTCGAGGATCCGTCCGAGCAGAAGCAGATCGCCGCGATCCTCGCGAAGCTCTACGAGGCCTTCGTCGGGACCGACGCGATGCTCTGCGAGATCAACCCGCTGATCGTGACGCCCGACGGCGAGGTGAAGGCGCTCGACTCGAAGTTCACGGTCGACGACAACGCGCTCTACAAGCATCCCGAGATCGCCGAGATGCGCGACGTCGAGGCGGCCGACCCGCTCGAGGCGCTCGCCCGCGAGAAGGACGTGACCTACGTGAAGCTCGACGGCGAGGTCGGGATCCTCGGCAACGGCGCCGGGCTCGTGATGTCGACGCTCGACGTGATCGCGCTCGCCGGCGGCCGCGCCGCGAATTTCTGCGACCTCGGCGGCGGCGGCGATGCGGAAGGCGTCGTCGACGCGCTCGAGGTGATCACGCGCGACCCGCAGGTGAAGTCGATCTTCTTCAACATCTTCGGCGGGATCACCCGTTGCGACGAGGTCGCGAAGGGGATCCTCGCCGCGCTCGAGCGAATGACGATCGAGCTTCCGATCGTGGTTCGACTCGACGGCACCAATGCCGAGGAGGGCCGGAAGATCCTGGCGGACGCGGCGATCGCGAACGTTCACCCGGAGGCGACGATGCTGGACGGGGCACGGCGAGCCGTCGAGTTGGCCGCATGACGGATCTCTGGAACGAGCGCGCCGAGGCGTATCGCAATGCGCCCGAGCAGCGCGAAGGCGAGGATCTCGACCGGATCGTCGAGTGGGCCGCGGGCGCCAAGACTGCGCTCGACGTCGCCACCGGCGGGGGCCACGTCGCCCGGCGGCTGCGCGAGGCGGGGTTCGAGGTCGTGAGCGCCGACCCGGCGCCGGGGATGAAGGCCGACGTGATCTGCCCGGCGGAGCACCTGCCCTTCGCCGATTCCTCGTTCGATCTCGTCGTCACGAGGATCGCTCCGCACCATTTCGAGGACATCGCGCTCGCCGTCGCGGAGATGGCCCGCGTCGCGCGCGAGCGGCTGATCGTCGAGGACACGCTCTACGTCAGCGAGGTCGTCGAGGAGGCCGAGCGGCTGCGCGACCCGACCCACGTCAGCTCCTACTCCGAGCACGAGTGGCGTTCCTTCCTCGAGGCGGCAGGGCTCCAGATCGAGGCGGTCGAGACGTACGAGAAGCGCCACCCGCTCGCGGAGTGGCTGGCCAGGACGGATACGAGCGAGCAGGACGGGGCGCGCGTGCGGGAGCTGCTTGCCGACCGGATCGAGGGCGACGAGTACGTCGACCACAAGCTCCTGATCAGGGCAAGGAAGCGCTAGATGGCGATCATCGTCGACCGGGAGACGAAGCTCGTCGTCCAGGGGCTGACCGGCTCCGAGG
>JACCRW010000073.1 GCA_013813345.1 Actinomycetota bacterium | reverse complement strand
CGTTCGAGCGTCCAACAAGCAAGTCGACCGGCGTGCGACGAGGCCAAGCCCCGCGACCCGTCGGCGGTGGAATGGAGGATGGGCCGTCTCGGCCGTCGTCATACAGGGGATTGACGGGTCGCCGGGGTCGAGATCAGCTCTGTTGCCTGACTAGACATCAGTCCGACTTCACGCGTACTACACAGGCTCCACCGGGCGGTAGCCGGTCAAGCCGGTTCGAGTTCGCCCGAAAAGCCTGCTCCAGCCGGCAATTCGGGGTGCGAGCTGGCTGTACCGGTTGAGCCTGTACCGGCCTGTCACGCCGGAGGTCGCGGGTTCGAGTCCCGTCGCTCCCGTCCGTAAAATACCTGTAAAACAGTTTATTCTGTTGTCTTATTAGACGCGCTCGATCGCGCGGCGGCCCAATCGTGGCCCAACCGCCAATGCAGAAAAAACCTGCAAATACGCGATTTACTTGACGATGCCCTCGTCCGGCCGCAGACAAAAGACGGTCAAGAGATCTGGAAGCTTGGTAGTCGACCGTCGTCGCGGGGCCGCTCCTGAGCTCTTCCAGCGCTCTCGCGTGGTCTTCTGGTCGGAGCGGGTCGTGTTTGTTCGACCTACTCGCCGTAGTCGCGAGTAATCAGGGCATCGGTCGAGGTAGCTGACAGACGAGGCTAGCCATGCCCGCCCTGGAAGTACGCCTCCATGACATCGATCTCGCGCTGCTGGGATGCGATGATCTCGCCGGCGAGCGTCTTGATTTCGTCGTGGTCGGCCTTTTCCTGGGCTAGTTCGGCCATGCGGATCGCGCCGGTGTGGTGGCCGATCATCATCCCGGCGAACGCCTGATCGACATTGTCGGCAGTCGCGAACCCCTCGGCGCCGTGCTCCATTCCCGCCTCGGCTGCCGACAGGCCGAGCGCCTCGAGCGCCGCGGCCGCGGGCTGGCGCTCCTTGGAGCCGAACCACTGCTCGCGCCAGTCGAGCATCTGGTCGATCTCGGTCTGCTGGGTGGCGATGATGTCGTCGGCGATCTCGACCAGTTCAGGCTGGGCGAGTCCGTCTTCCTTGGCCGCGGTCGCCATCTCGATCGCGGACTGGTGGTGGGGAACCATCGCGTCGATGAAGGCACGATCAAACGGCACCTGTCCTGAGGCGACTGTCGGCTGCCCGTCGGCGGCGCTCTCATTCTCGTCGCCGTTGCAGCCAGCGGGATCGCTGCGAGCAGTAGGACTGCCAGCTTTCTCAACTCACTCCTCCTCTTCTCTCGTTGTCATCGAGCAGCCTCCGCGCCAACTGTTCCGGCAGTCTCGGCGGCTCTACGAGATGACCTCCGCCGGTACAGCCAGATTCCCACGCCCTGACCGACGACGACCGCGACGACGCCGATCCCGAGCAGGATCGTGTAGGGCGAGGTCAGCCGCAGGAGTACGCCGTAGAAGAACGCGTGCACGACGACCAGGGCGAAGAGGGCATAGTTGAGTCGCTGGAGCCGCTTCCAGTTCTTGGCCTTGAGCTTTCGCAGGGCGCCGTCGCTGGAGAGAGCGAGCAGCAGCGCCACGATCAGCAGCCCGGCGAGCCCCGTCCAGTTCCCCAGGCCGAGGCTGTTGCGCAACGCGCTCCCGTCGGCGACGAAGTAGTCGAGGAAGTCGCGGAACTGCCCGCTGCCGTGCACCTTGAGCGAGAAGATCACGTGCACGACGCTGGCGACAGCCGTCCACGCGCCGACGTCGCGGCGAAGGTAGCCCGAGACGGGATTCCGCCTGCGGAGCAGGAGGTTGGCAGGCCCGATCAGGAGCGTCAGTGCGAGGAGCGCGAGGGCGACGTAGCCCGTGCCGGTCGAGAGCCGCCGCATGAGAGAGCGGTCTTGAACCTCTTCGGCGGTCGGACTGACACCTTGGCCCTGGCCGGCCGGAGGCTGGTGGCCGCCGCCTTGCTGCTGCGGCGGCTGGTGGCCTCCGCCCTGCTGCGAGGGAGGTGGCCCGGAGTGCTGCATCGATCCGCCCTGACCCGAAGGAAACTCCTTGGGAAACGTGCCGCTAAAGATGTCGCCCTGGGTGTAGGTGCTGGAGTCGAAACGCGGGAGACTCAGGAAGAGAACGAGGACCAGGGCGCTCGTGAGGGCGATCGGGAAATGATGGCGCAGCAGCCGGCGGCGCTGGTCACCGCTCGGGCGCGGCTGATTCGACGGTCTGGCGGCTTGTTCCATACTCATCGCTCCTCCGGGATTCGCTTCTTCTCGCCGCTCCCGTCGGACCGGTTCATCCTGCGGATGAGATAGACGAGGCCGGCGACGACAGGGATGGCCAGCAGGACGAGGAGGTGCGCGATGGTCCGCTGTCCCTCGCCCAGCGCAGCCAGCAGCCCGAACCCGGTCACGAGATCGATCAGCATCGGTTCAGGCGACATCGCGGCGGAGGGTGGCGATCGTGCCGGCGGCGGCGGCCACCGCGGCGTAGAGGGCGAGCAGGAGCGCGCCGAGGGCGGGGGCGAGCAGTCTCTCCCCGTCGAGTCCGGTGATCGCCGCTGCCGCGGCGCCCGGCGCGAGTCGCCCGGCGCCAGGCACGAAGTCGAGCAGCAGGTTCTCGACGAAGAAGAGCCAGAGGAAGATGGTGACGAGCGTTGCGACCTGGTTTCGCAGGAGCGCGCCGAGGCCGAGACCGATCGCCGACCAGAGCGCCGCCCCCGCGATCCCGCCCAAGGGCATGAGCGCGTAGTCGCCGCCGTCGAGCGTGATCGGGATCCCGCGTGCGGCGAGCGCGGCACTCCCGACGGCGATGGCCGCGCCGACGGCAGCGAGTCCGAAGACGATCCCGACAAGGCCGCCGGCCGCGATCTTGGCTGCGACGACGCGACCGCGCCGAGGCGTGATCAGGAAGGTGGGCCGGATCGTGCCGTGGCGGATCTCGCCTGTGATCGACAACGCGCCGGCGAGCCCGGCGAAGAGCGCTCCGAGGAGCGGGCCGAACCGGAACACCTGCACCTGCTCAGCGGCGGTGTCGAGCCGGTCGGCGGGAAGGCTGAGCGCATGCAGCAGCACCGCCAAGAGCACGAGGCCGAGCATGGCCAAGAGGAGGCTGAGGTTGGTGAACGTCGTGCGGTGCTTGTGGAGCTCCGCGCGCAGCTGCTCGGTCATGCCCCTCCCCCGGCGGTCAGCTCGAGGTAGACGTCCTCGAGCGTCCGACCTCGTCCGGTCAGCTCGGCGATCGTCCCGCTCGCGAGCAGGCGGCCGCGGTCGATGATCACGACCTGGCTGACCGTCTGCGCGACCTCGGCGAGGAGATGGCTGGAGACGAGTACGGTGCGGCCTCGCTCGGCGAACTCGCGTAGGAAGCCGCGCAGCCAGTGCACGCCGGCTGGGTCGAGTCCGTTCGCGGGCTCGTCGAGGATCAGGATCTCGGGGTCGCCGAGCAGCGCG
>JACCRW010000060.1 GCA_013813345.1 Actinomycetota bacterium | reverse complement strand
GAACAAGCGAGAAAGGAAGCAGAGTGGAGCGCTTCAGCGGCAGGCATGTCGTCGTCACCGGCGGCGGGGTGGGGATCGGCAAGGCGATCGCGGAGCGCTTGGCGACGGAGGGCGCCACGCTCTCGCTGCTCGCGCGCGAGCTCGAGCGGCTCCAGCTCGTCGCCGGAGCGCTCGGCGCCCACGCCGGCCGCTGCGACATCCGCGATCGAGCTCAGGTGGAGGACGCGTTCGGACGAGCCGTGGAGGCGAACGGCCCGATCCACGGGCTCGTCGCCTGCAGCGGTATCGGCGGCCCGAACGAGGATGGTGCCCACGATCGGTTCGACGACCTCGTGGCCACGAATCTCTCCGGCACCTATTACTGCGCGCGCGCTGCCATCAGCCGGCTCGCCGAGGAGACGGAGCCGCGGCACCTCGTCGTCATCTCCTCGATCCTGGCCCGGATCGCAGTGCCGGGCTACACGGGGTACTCGGCGTCGAAGGCCGGGCTCCTCGGGCTCGTTCGCTCGCTGGCCGCCGAGCTCGCACCCGCGAACGTCCAGGTGAATGCGATCTGCCCGGGTTGGGTGGACACGGAGATGGCCTGGACAGGGCTCGACGGGCTCGCGCAGGCGATCGGCGGGACGCGCGAGGAGGCCTACCGGCAGGCGATGCGCGAGGTTCCGCTCGGGAGGATGGGACAGCCGGCAGAGATCGCCGGGACGGTGGCGTGGCTCCTCTCCCCGGACGCGAACGGTGTCACCGGGCAGGCGATCGACCAGAACGGCGGCGCCTGGGTGGGGTAGGCGTAGGATCGAGCTCGTGCCGAGGAGATCGGGATGAGCGTGGCACGTCGGCCGCTGATCGGGATCACCTCCTACGCCGAGCCGAGCGTCCGCTGGGGCGTATGGGACCTCCCCGCGGCGCTGATCCCGCTCGCCTACGTGCGCGCGGTGGAGGAGGCCGGTGGACGGCCGCTGCTCGTGCCGCCAAGCGAGAACGGGATCGAGGAGACGCTGGCGGCACTCGACGGGCTTCTCTTCTCCGGCGGTTCCGACCTCGATCCCGATCTCTACGGCCACGCCGCTCATCCGGAGACGAACGGCGTCCGGCCGGAGCGCGATCGCGGCGAGCTTGCCCTGCTGACCGCGGCGCTCGAGCGCGACCTCCCGGTGCTGGCGGTCTGCCGCGGCTCGCAGGTGCTGAACGTCGCTCGAGGCGGCGACCTCGTGCAGCACCTGCCGGACGAGGTCGGCCACGAGCGCCACCGACCCACGCCCGGAGCGTTCGCGGAGCACGAGGTCGACCTCGACGCCGGCTCGCGGATCGGCTCCCTGCTCGGCCGGCGTGCACCCGTCAAGTCGCACCATCATCAGGGCTTCGGGCGCGTCGGCGACGGGCTCGTCGAGACCGCGTGGGCCGAGGACGGGACGCTCGAGGCGCTCGAGGATCCGTCGAAGCGCTTCGCGGTGGGCGTTCTCTGGCATCCCGAGGAAGGGGCCGACGGCGCCTTGCTGCGGGCGCTCGTCGCGGAGGCACGGCGCTACCGGACGGAGCAGTCCAGCTCCTAGCGCTACCATGGCACCGCCGTAAGGGGAGCTCGGGACAGCCGGGCTGAGAGGGCGGACGAGAGCGCCGCCGACCCACGACCTGATCTGGGTAATGCCAGCGGAGGGAAGGTGAGTGCGTGGTCGAAACCGCCGTCGTCATTGCAGCTTCTCCGCCGAATCAGACGGCGCCGATCCTCGCCGACGGCGCGTTCGTCGTCGCAGCGGACGGGGGTGCGGACACCGCGTTGGCGCTCGGACTCCACGTTGACCTGGCGATCGGCGACTTCGACTCGCTTAGCGCCGGCGGTCTCGCCGCCCTGGGGCGAGCCGGCACCCGAATCGAGAAGCACCCGGCTGCGAAGAACGCGACCGACCTCGAGCTCGCGCTCGACGCGGCGCTCGCGGCCGCGCCGCGCTCGATCCTCGTCGTCGGCTCGGCCGGCGGCCGGCTCGACCACGTGCTCTCCTCCCTCGAGCTGCTGGCGAGCTCCAGGTATGTGGGGGTCGAGCTCGACGCTCAGCTCGGAGACGCGCTCGTGCACGTGATCCGCGACTCTCGCGCGTTCCAGGGCACGCCGGGCGAGCTGCTCTCCCTCCACGCAGTTCACGGAGCAGCGCGCGGCGTCCTCACCGAAGGCCTCCGCTATCCCCTCGTGGGCGAGACGCTCGAGCCCGGCTCGAGTCGCGGCGTCTCGAACGTCTTCGCCGAGCCAGAAGCGCGCGTCTCGCTCACGGATGGCGTCCTGCTCGCGATCAGGCCGGGAGTGGAGCGGTGAAGCGGCTCCTGCTGCTCGGCCTCGTCCTGCTCGCCGTCGGCTGCGGCGGTGACGAGGCGGGCGAGCCGACCGAAGTCGTCCTCGTCACCCACGACTCCTTCGTCGTCTCCAAGCCCGTTCGCGCGGCTTTCGAGCAGGAGACCGGCCTGCGGCTGCGGATCCTCCAGACGGGCGACGCGGGCGCGGCGCTCAATCGCGCCCTGCTGACGAAGGGTAATCCCGAAGGGGACGTCTTCTTCGGCGTCGACAACAACCTCAGCTCGCGCGCCCTCGACGAGGATCTGTTCGAGCCGTACGAGCCGGGCGCGCTCGACGCCGTTCCCGACCGCTACGAGCTCGATCCCGAGCACCGACTCACCCCGGTCGACCACGGCGAGGTCTGTCTCAACATCGACAAGGGCTGGTTCGCGGAGCGGAGCCTGGCGCCGCCGCGCTCGCTGGACGAGCTCGCCGACGCGCGCTATCGCGGGCTGCTCGTCGTCCAGAACCCGGCGACCTCGACTCCCGGGCTCGCGTTCGTCCTGGCCACGGTCGCCCGCTTCGGCGAGCCGGGCTGGCAGGAGTTCTGGCGGCGACTCCGCGCCAACGACGTGCTCGTCGTCGACGGCTGGGAGGCGGCGTACACGGCCGAGTTCTCCGGCGCCGGCGGCAGCGAGGGGACGCGCCCGATCGTCGTCTCCTACGCCTCGAGCCCGCCGGCCGAGGTCGTCTTCGCCGGAAAGCCGGTCGAGGAGGCGCCCACGGCGGTCGTCGAGGACAGCTGCTTCCGCCAGATCGAGCTCGTAGGCGTCCTCCGCGGAGCGCGAAACGAGGCGGGCGCGCGCGAGCTAATCGACTTCATGCTCGGCGAGCGCTTCCAGGCCGACCTGCCGCTCTCGATGTTCGTCTTCCCTGTCCGCGACGGGGTCGAGCTGCCGGAGGCGTTCCGGCGCTTCGCGGTCGTGCCCGAGGAGCCGCTCGAGCTCTCGGCCGAGGAGATCGGCGAGAACCGCGATCGCTGGATCAGGGAGTGGACGTCGATCGTGCTCCGTTGAGCCGCGTGTCGCTCGGGGCAGCCGCGGCAGCCCCGCTCGCGTTCCTGGCCGTCTTCTTCGCCTATCCGCTGGCCGCGATCGTCGGACGCGGGCTGGCGGAGGGCGGAGAGAGCTCGTTCGCG
>JACCRW010000042.1 GCA_013813345.1 Actinomycetota bacterium | reverse complement strand
AGCCCGACAACGTCGAGACGACGAAGCGCAGCCTGCTGATC
This sequence comes from Actinomycetota bacterium, assembly GCA_013813345.1. Lineage (GTDB taxonomy): Bacteria > Actinomycetota > Thermoleophilia > Gaiellales > Gaiellaceae > Gaiellasilicea. The sequence goes on along the minus strand of JACCRW010000042.1, from coordinate 8,955 downwards.
CAGGAGGATCCGGGCTCACACAATCAGGGCCAAACGACTGCTCGAATCTGGCGCTACGACCTCTCCGACGGCACGCTCGAGGTGGTCGCGAAGGTCGACCAGTCGCAGCGGCCGGCGACCCCCCTCGGCGCGTGGGAGTCGAGCGGGATCATCGACGCGTCGAAGCGGTTCGGGAAGGGCGCATTCCTCGTGGACGTGCAGGCGAGCACGCTCATCGTCCAGAGCGAGCAGCGCGGGACGCTCACCTACGAGCGGGAAGGCGGGCAGCTCCTGCTCGTCCGGATCCCCGAAGGAGGGCACGGAGATGACGAGGACGAGGACAATGACGAGGACGAGGACGACGACTAGCTAGAGCGAGCGATCTTCGAGGCGGGCGTCGCAGTTGCGGCGTCCGCCTCGAGCCGCTCGTCGAGCCGCCGCGGCTCGCGAACGATCGCGGCGAGTCGGCCGACGAGCTCCAGCGTGTCCCCCTCGTCGACGAGCCGCTCGAGCTCGTCGAGCTGACCTTCGAGCCAGCCGCGCTCGACCGGGGAGACGTCGAGGGCGACGATCTTCGGGTGTACGGTCGGCTGCCAGGTCTCGCCCTCGGCGAAGAGCTCCTCGTGGATCTTCTCGCCGGGACGGGCGCCGATGAAGACGATCTGAATATCGCGGTCGGGCTGCTTGCCGGAGAGCCGGATCATGTTCCGGGCGAGGTCGAGGATGCGCACCGGCTCGCCCATCTCGAGCACGAAGATCCGCCCGCGCCCGCCGATCGAGCCAGCCTGGACGACGAGCGCCACGGCCTCGGGGATCGTCATGAAGAAGCGCGTCATCTCGGGGTCTGTGACCGTGACCGGCCCACCGCGCTCGATCTGGCGGCGGAAGCGCGGGATCACGCTGCCGGCCGAGTTGAGGACGTTGCCGAAGCGGACGGCCACGAAGCGCGTGGGAACGTCGTCCCGCTCCCCGTGGGCCCCGACGATCCATTCGCAGAGCGTCTTCGACTGCCCGTAGACGCTCCAGGGGTTGAGGGCCTTGTCGGTCGAGATCAGGAGAAAGCGCTCGGCGCCGTGCGCGACGGCCGCGTCCGCGACGACGCGAGTGCCGAGCACATTGTTCCGCACCGACTCGAGCGGGTTCGCCTCCATCAGCGGCACATGCTTGTAGGCGGCCGCGTGGAAGACGACCTCGGGCCGGTAGCGCTCGAAGACCTGGCCCATCCGGTTCCGGTTACGGACGTCGGCGAGCACCGGCACTCCGGCCGCGAAGCCCCGCTCGTCGACGAGCTCGCGCTCGATGTCGTGCAGAGCGCTCTCGGCCTGCTCGACCATCACGATCCGCCGTGGCTCGGCGCGCGCGATTTGGCGGCAGAGCTCCGAGCCGATCGAGCCGCCGGCGCCCGTGACCATCACCGTCTTGCCGGCGAGATACGAGGAGATGGCGGCGACATCGACCTCGATCGGCTCGCGGCCGAGGAGGTCCTCCACCTGGACGGGCCGGATCTGGTTCGCAAGGTCGACGTCACCCGAGATCAGCTCGTAAAGGCCGGGCAGCGTCTTGACCGCGACACCCTCCGCCTGGGCGACGTCGACAATCCGCTGGCGCACCTCGCCCGACGCAGATGGGATCGCGATCAGGAGCTCGTCGGGACGCCGGTCGCGGAGGATGTGCAGCAGCTCGGCGCTCGTTCCGAGCACGCGGATCCCGTGCACGCGCAGGTTCTTCTTGCGCGGGTCGTCGTCGATCAAGCCGATCGGCGTGTAGCCCATGGCTGGCGTTCTCAGCATCTCCTTGATCATCAGCTGAGCGGCGTCGCCGGCGCCGACGATCACCACCTCCTTGCCGCGCGCGACGAGCGACGAGGTCTGCGGCCGCTCGATGATCGTCCGCGCGAGCATCCGCGAGGCTGCGACGAAGGCGAGGCAGATCAGCCAGTCGAGCACCCAGACGACGCGCGGCACGGAGACGACATGCAGCTCGAAGAAGCTGAAAACGAGGAAGGCAACGAGCGAAGCGGCCGTGACACCTCGGAAGGCGCCCCACATGTCGCGCGTCGAGACGTAGCGCCACCAGCGGTTGTAGAAGCCGAAGAGCGCGAAAACGGAGAGCTTGATCCCGACGAGGAGGGCCAGGATCGCGATGTCGAGGTAGCGGTCGTAGTAGACCGGGATGCTCGGATCGAACCGGAGCTGGAAGGCGAGCAGCCAGGCCGCCACAACGATCGCGAGATCGGCCGCGAGCTGCGGCAGACGATGCCTCGTGATCGGAAATCTCATGCGGGCGCGGGGGCGCCGACGGCGCTGCGGACGACGTCGACGACGCGCTCCTGCTGCTCGGCCTCGATCCCTGCCCAGAGCGGAATCGAGAAGTTGTCGCGCGCGACCCGCTCGGTCACCGGCAGGTCGCCCTCCGAGTAGCCGAGATAGCGGAGAGCCGGCTGGAGGTGGAGGGGCGGCAGATAGTACTGCGCGTTCCCGATCCCGGCCTCGCCAAGGGCGGCGCGAATCTCGTCGCGGCGCTCGGAGCGACAGACGAAGAGGTGATAGACGTGACCCGGCTCGTCCTCGGGCGCGATACAGAGCTCGCCGATCCCGAGCTCGCGGTAGCGCTCGGCAGCCTCGCGCCGCAGGGTCGTCCAGCGGTCGAGCTCGCCGAGAAAGATCCGGAGCACGGCCGCCTGGATCTCGTCGAGGCGCGAGTTGCGGCCGATGAACTCGAACGTCGTCTTCGCCTTCGAGCCGTGGAACCGGAGCATCCGGATCCGCTCGGCGAGCGCCGGATCGTTCACAGCGACGAGACCACCGTCGCCGAGGCCAAAGAGGTTCTTCGTCGGATAGAAGCTGAAGGTCGAGGCGATCCCGTGCCCGGCGATCGCGGGCGAGCCGAAGGCCTGCGCGGCGTCCTCGATCAGCGGCAGATCGAAGCCAGCGAGCGCGTCGAGCGGGGCCGGCCGGCCGAACAGGTGAACGGGCATGATCGCCTTCGTCCGCGGCCCGAGCTTCCGCTCCACGTCGGCCGGATCGAGATTGAGCGTCTCGCTGTCGATGTCGGCGAAGACGGGAGTGGCACCGGAGCGGGCGATCGCCTCGGCCGTCGCGTAGAAGGTGAACGCGGGGCAGATCACCTCGTCGCCGGGCTCGACCTCGAGCGCGTTCAGGACGAGCTCGAGCGCGTCGGTGCCGTTGGCGACGCCGATCGCCTCGCGCGTACCGAGGTACGCGGCAGCTTCCTCCTCGAACGCGGCCACGTTCGGCCCAAAGACGAACCTACCGTCCTCGAGAACGGCGTCGAACGCCTCCCGGATCCGGGGCACGAGCGGCGCGTACTGCGCCTTCACGTCGACGAGTGGGATCTTCACGGAGGCGAGTCTAGCGGGGCGTCCGGCGCAGGCCTGCGGCGCCTCGCTACGAGCTTCCAGGCCAGGTATCCGATCCCTGCCGCGACGAGAACCGCAACCGCGATGTCGACGTAGCGGAACGCGTGGTGGAAGTCCTCCCAGCGCGAGCCGAGCGCCCAGCCGACGCCGGCGAAGGCGAAGGCCCAGAGCGCCGAGCCGAGGAGCGTCAGGAGCGTGTAGCGGCCGAGCGGGGCGCGGAAGACGCCGGCCGGGATCGAGACGAACGACCGTACGACGGGCGTGATCCGTCCCAGGAAGACACCCCAGTCCTCCCAGCGGTCGAACCAGCGCTCGGCGCGATCGAGCTTCGCAGCGTTGAGATGGAGCCAGCGGCCGTGCCGCTCGAGGTAGGGCCTGCCGGCGCGCTTGCCGATCCACCAGCCGCCCACTGAGCCGATCGTGTAGCCGAGCGTCCCCGCCAGGGCCATCCCCAGGTAGGCGGAGAAGCCGGAGCCGAGCCGCTCGCCGAAGAGCAGGACGTCCTGACCCGCGAAGGCTCCGGCCGCGACGGCGCCCGCGTAGACCATGACGGCCTCGCTCGCCGCGGGCAGGACGGCATCGATCAGCATCAGGAGGAAGACCGCGTAGAGACCGTGGTCGCCGATCAGCGTGGTCAGCAGCTCCGTGAAGCTGCTGAGGATGGACGCAACTGGCACCGGCGGAGCCTACCGGCGCGGTTTCGGCGGCTTCTTCTTCGGCAGCGGAGCCGCGCGGATCACCCGGACCGGCGTGCTGACGAGCTCGACGGTGCCGAGCTCGTTCGTCGCGGCGAAGCGGATCACGTAGAGACCGCCGTAGACGAGCGCGCGACCTCCGCGCGTCGTGCCGTTCCACTGCACGAGGAAACGTCCGGGCTGAACGGCGCGGGTTGCGATCGTCGCGACGCGAACGCCCGAGCGGGTCTCGACGAAGGCGGTGATGCGCGAGGCCCGCGTCACGTCGACGCCTGCCTGAATCCGACGCGTGCCGCCGAGCCGGGCAACGAGGGTCGAGGGCGAGAGCCGGACCGCGCCGAGCGTGTTGTTGAGGGCAAAAGTCTGGCGGGTGGTGGACGTCTGCCCCTGGTCGTCGACGGCGGTCACGTCGAGCCGCCAGGCTCCCTCCGCCGGCGGGAGCGGAGGAGCGGCCGGATCGAGCGGAACGGGTGGGAAGGAGACGGGATAGGTCGCGGGCGCGCGGTCACCGGTCTCGGAGAAGGCGGCGACGCCATCCGGCGCGGTCAGCGTCGCCGTCACCGTCGACGGTCGCACGACCTTGTAGGCGAGCTTCTGGGTCTCAGCGACTCCGTCGCCGTTCGGCGAGACGACCGGCTCGGCCGGCGATGCGTAGACGCCGTAGTACATGAGCTGGAGCGAGGTCGAGACGTCGCGCTCGCCGCGTGGGTCGGAGGGCCTGTTCAGCAGCGTGCCGTCGAAGGCGAGCGTCGTCGAGCCGCCCGCGTCGAGCGCGGAGCCGGTGACGGCGCCGAGCCGGACGAGCGTCTGCGCCAGCTCGAAGTTCGTCATCCCGACGCTGTAGCCCGGCTGGCGGCCATCCGTGGCGACGAAGACGACACGGCCGTTCGGAAGCTGCCCGACGGCGGTACGCGGGGTGCGCGGAACGAGCTGATCAGAGGAGAACGCCTCGAGGGCGCGGAACACCGGCTTGCCTGCTCGCACGAGCATCGGCCCGCCCCCGACCGCCTGGGTGATCCCCGTCCACTCGGGCCGGAAGATGACGCGGACCGCGAGATTCGTGCCGACCGGCGCCTCCTCGGTCAGCCTCTGGGCTGCGGTTCCGCGGGCGAGGAGCACGGCGCTGCCCGGCGGGATCGGCGTACCGCCGCCGGAGAGCTGAACCACCGGGCCGCCGAGGTCGGTGTTCGGCGTCACAGCGGGAAACGGCGAGACGACCGCGGTGACCGCGCCGGCCTGGAGGGGAGCCGCCGGCCCGTAGCTCGAGGTGAAGAGCGAGAGGCCGTTCGGGCCGGGCAGCTGGTTCAGGTCGTTGATCGCGCGCCGCTGTCCGAGCCCCTTCCAGGTGCCGAAGAACTCGATCCGGCGCACGTCGAGGGTGCCGTCGGAGGTGAGGCCGACGCTCGAGCGGTCGCCGAAGGGCGGGCTGTCGACGATCCCGTCGCGCAGCAGCACGCCGCTCGGGCGGCCGGTCGCGAAGTTGAAGAAGTCGCCGTTGATCCCGACCATCGTCGCGCCGGCCGAGAGCCGCTTCTGCATCGCGGTGACGCGCTCGGTGCCGGAGATCGTCTCGTTCGAGAGCACCGGGCGCAGCGCGTAGAGACCCGTCGGGCGCGGCCCCACGACGACGTGCAGCGCCACCGGCCCGTGCGGCGTGAACTGGACGGCCTGCTCGTAGGTGACGCCCGGCATCAGCGTCCGGGTCTGGGCGGTCGCGGGAGCGGCACAGGTCAGCGCCAGGAGTCCTCCGATGATGAGCGTCCTGCGCAGCACGAGCCTGGCCGAGCCTACCGAAGTCGGATCGCTCCTTTGCAGGGATTTACCGAATCCGTACAGCGCCGACGCGGCACGCCGAACGCGACCGCTAGTTTGCTCTTGTGAGCTCCACAGCCTCCGACTCCCGGACCGAGCTCGTGGAGCGGCTGCTGGAACGGTTCTCGCACATCCCGCCCGAGGCGGTGCTGAAGGAGGATCTGCTCCGCACCGGAATCGCGTTCGACGGCTCAGCGCTGACGGACAACCTCGACGGCGAGGTGAAGCCGAAGTCGTACTTCATCTTCTCGTTCGACCAGAAGCCGCTCGCGGAGCTCGGCGAGGCCGCCACGCGCCGCCCGCCCGAGGAGATCGCGCTGACGGGCGGGCCGTACCAACTCCGCCGCACGATCGTCTCCGTTCGCGTCAACCCGTCCTCGCCGTACAGCGTCACGGCCAATGGGGCCGGTGAGCTCAAGCTCTCCCTCGACGGCCGGGAGATCGCGAACGTTGGGCTACCGCCGATGCCCGAGTACTACCGCCATGCCCTCGCGAACGGGAAGTCGGTGATGGAGACGGCACCCACGATCCAGTGGGGCTACCTGATCTACCTCACCGTGCTGCGGCTCTGCCAGTACTTCGGCGCCAAGGAGGAGTGCGGCTTCTGCGACATCAACCACAACTGGCGTCAGCACAAGCGGGAGGGCCGGCCGTACACGGGGGTGAAGCCCGTCGAGGACGTGCTCGAGGCGCTCGCACTGATCGACCGCTACGACACCGACACGGTGAGCAAGGCCTACACGCTCACCGGCGGCTCTGTCACGAGCACGGTCGACGGGCTCGCGGAAGCGGACTTCTACGGTCGCTACGCACAGGCGATCGAGGAGCGCTTCCCGGGGCGCTGGATCGGCAAGGTCGTCGCCCAGGCGCTTCCGCGCGCCGACGTGCAGCGATACAAGGACTACGGGATCACGATCTACCACCCGAACTACGAGGTCTGGGACAAGCGCCTCTTCGAGCTGATCTCGCCGGGCAAGCAGCGCTACGTCGGCCGCGAGGAGTGGCACCGGCGAATCATCGACGCAGCCGAGGTCTTCGGCCCGCGCTTCGTGATCCCGAACTTCGTCGCGGGCGTGGAGATGGCCGAGCCGTTCGGTTTCAGGACGGTCGACGAGGCGATCGCGTCGACGGCCGAGGGGCTCGACTACTTCATGAGCCGCGGGATCACGCCGCGCTTCACGACCTGGTGCCCCGAGCCGACGACCCCGCTCGGCCGTGACAATCCGAACGGGGCGCCCCTCGAGTACCACATCCGCCTGCTCGAGGCCTATCGCGAGACACTCGCGAAGCACGGTCTGAAGCCGCCTCCGGGCTACGGCGTCGCAGGCCCGGGCAACGCCGTCTTCTCGGTCAGCTCCTTTATGGACACGCTCGAGCCCGACGAGGTCACGGTCGAGGAGGCGGTGCCTGCGTGAGCCGGATATCCGTCGACGAGGCGCGCGAGCTGTGGCTGCACGCGAGCGACGATGAGTTGAAGCGGCTGGCGCAGATCGCCCGCACCCGCTTCCACGAGCCCAAGCACGCGACCTACATGGTGATGCGGATCATCAACTACACGAACGTCTGCGTCGCCCAGTGCGACTACTGCGCCTTCTATGTCCTCCCGAACCAGGAGGGCGGCTACGTCCTCAGCGGCGACGAGGTGTTCGCGAAGATCGACGACCTGCTCGAGGTCGGCGGCGACCTCGTCGCCTTCAATGGCGGTTTCAACCCGAAGCTCCCGCTCGAGTTCTACTGCGACCTCTTCGCCTCTGTCCGCGAGCGCTACGGCGACCGGGTCGAGTTCTACGCGCTCACGATCGCCGAGTTCGTCTACCTCGCAGACCGCGCCGGCTTGACGCACGCCGAGGCGGCTGCGCGGCTGCGCGAAGCCGGCGTCCACTGGGTCACCGGGGGCGGCAGCGAGATCCTCACCGAAGACTTTCGCAAGCGGCACGCCAAGTTCAAGTACACCGTGCGCGACTACCTCGAAGCGCAGCGCGCGATCGTCGAGGCCGGCCTCCGGACGACCGCGACGATGGTGATCGGCTTCGACGAGACGCTCGACGAGCGGCTCGAGCACTTGCAGCGCACACGCGACCTCCAGGACGACCTCCTCCGCGACGGCCTCGACGGCCTCTTCTCCTTCCTCTGCTGGACCTACAAGCCCTACGGCACCGCCTTCGGCGGCCGCGAGATCCCGCCGCAGGAGTATTGGCGCTGGATCGCGCTCTCCCGGATCTTCCTCGACAACGTCAAGCACATCCGGACGTCCGTGCTGACGCAGAACGAGGACGCCTTCCGCGCCCTCGACTACGGCGCCGACGACTTCGACCTCCCGCTCGAGGACGAGGTGACGCAGAAGGCGGGCGCGACGATCGAGCTCGACCTCGAGTCGCTGCTCGCGGTGCCACGGAAGCTCGGCTATACGGTCGAGTACCGCCGCGCCGAGCGTCCTGCCGCGCTGACCGCCTAATCGCCGCTCGGCTCGCCGAAGATCTCGTGAGCACCGACGCGACGCCAGAAGATGGCCGGCTCGCCGTCGATCTCGATCCACTCGAAGGTCGCGCGTCCATCCGGACCGCTGAACGACCAGGTCATCTCCCAGATCCCTTCCACTCCCTGAACACGCTTGATCCGCAGGCTCTTCGGCCAACCGAAGGCGGGATCGGCCGCACGGGCGACAGCGGCCGGATGGAAGCGGTCGCGTATGACCTTTCTGAACAGCTCGAGCTCGTCACGGGAAAAACCACGGAGGTCGCCCGCGAGGCGAGCGGTGAATCGAAACTTCACCCGTCGCGCTCATCCACGAGATCGTCGAGCAGGCCGAGGAACTCCTCAGCTTCGGCCGTAGTCACCTCGCCGCGCCCAATGTCCTCGTCGACCTCACGCTCCATCACCCGCCACCGCTCGGTCCAGAACCAGCGCTGCGAGGCGGGGATCGCGATGAGCGGAATCAACTCGATCGTGCCGTCCTTCGCCTCGACCAGCTGCAGCTGCGCGCCGGGCTCGTCGAGGCGGTGACGTCGCCGAAGGTCGGCCGGAAGCGAGATCACGCCGCGGCCTTGGATGGTGACGATATACGTCTTCTTGACAGTCATGACCACAGCT
>JACCRW010000033.1 GCA_013813345.1 Actinomycetota bacterium | reverse complement strand
CGACGGGGCAGAGCTCGATCACGTTGCCGCTGAACGGGTCGCGGTAGGGCTCGTCCTCGAACGTCGCGATCATCGACATCGAGCCGCGATTGCGCGCGACGAGCTGGCCGTCCTCCGCGACGCTCTCGGAGAAGCGGGTGCAGCGATAGCAGAGGATGCAGCGCTCGCGGTCGAGCGCGATCGTCGGCGAGATCGGGATCGGCTTGTCGAGCGTGCGCTTCGGAAACGTCATCCGCGTCTGGCCGGGGCCATAGCGGAAGGTCAGGTCCTGGAGCGGGCACTCGCCGCCCTTGTCGCAGACCGGGCAGTCGAGCGGGTGGTTGACGAGGATGAACTCGAGCGTCGCATTCTGCCCCTCGGCGGCCTTCTCCGATGTCGCGCCGGTACCGACGACCATCCCGTCCTGCGCGGTCAGCGTGCAGCCCGCCTGGAGCTTCGGAATTCCCTCGACCTCGACGAGGCACATCCGGCAGGCCCCGACGGGCGCCCCGAGCCGAGGCTCGTAGCAGAAGACGGGGATCTCGATCCCTGCGAAGGCCGCCGTCTCCACGAGCCCGGTGCCCTTCAGCACCTCGACTGCGCGCCCGTCGATCGTCAGCGTGACGGTTTCAGCGGCACTCACGAACTGTCTCCTTGGGCCGTGTCCGGGGTCAAAGCCCGGACATGTCCTACGCCGACGCCTGCGTGCGCGGATTCCCGCGCGAAGCGACCGATTGTCGGTTCGGACAGGTCCTGCGGAGCCGTGTCCGGGCTTTGACCCCGGGCATGTCCGAAAACGACGGTCATGCCGGCACCTCTGCGACCGGGCTGTGCGTGTGCTGGTTGACCGGCGCGACGACTCCATCCAACGGGGACTGACTTCCGAACGGGCAGCCGCCGTCGAGATGGGCGAGAAACTCGTCGCGGAACTTGAGCACGTAGCTCGCCACGGCCATCGCGGCCGTCTCGCCGAGCGGGCAGAGGCACTTGCCGTTGATCCGGTCGCACACGTCGAGCAGGAGATCGAGCTCCGAGTCGCTCGCCTCACCCGCCTCCAGTTTGCGCAGGATCGCGGTCATCCAGCGCGTGCCCTCGCGGCACGGAGTGCACTTGCCGCACGACTCGTGCTCGTAGAACTCGGACACGCGGATCCCGAGCTGCACCATGCAGCAGCGATCGTCGATGGCGATCACGCCGGCCGAGCCCATCGCGGTCCCGACCTCGGCGAGGGCGTCGTAGTCGTAGGGAACGTCGATCTCCTCCGCCGTCAGGATCACAGTCGAGGAGCCGCCGGGAATCACGGCCTTGAGCTCGCGCCCTTCCGCGATCCCGCCGCCGAGGTCGTAGATCAGCTCCCGCAGCGTGATCCCGTGGGCGACCTCGTAGTTGCCGCCGCGGACGAGGTTGCCCGAGAGCGAGACGACGCGCGTCCCGGTGGAGTTCTCGACCCCGAGCTTCGCGTAGGCCGCGCCACCCATCGCGACGATCGGCGGCACCGTCGCCAGCGTCTCGACGTTGTTGACGACGGTCGGCGAGGCGTAGAGACCCGAGATCGCCGGAAAGGGCGGCTTCGAGCGTGGTTGCCCGCGCTTGCCCTCGAGCGACTCGAGGAGCGCTGTCTCCTCGCCGCAGATGTACGCGCCCGCGCCGCGATGGACGACGATCGTCACCCCGCCGAGGAGCCGCTCATCGTCGCGGATCTCCTCCAGCGCGTCGCGCACAGCCTCGAACGGCCCGAGATACTCGCCGCGGATGTAGACGAAGACGTGCTTCGACTCGACCGCGTGCGCCGTGATCAGGCAGCCCTCGATGAAGCGGTGCGGCACGCGCGAGAGGATCTCGTTGTCCTTGAAGCTGCCCGGTTCGGACTCGTCGGCGTTCACGACTAGGTAGTGCGGGTTCGGGTTCTGATCGGGCTTCGGGATGAAGCTCCACTTGCGCCCGGTCGCGAAGAAGGCGCCGCCGCGGCCACGCAGGTTCGAGGCGAGCAACTCGTCGATGACTGCCTGCGGCGCCAGCGCGCGCGCCTTCGCGAGAGCGTCGTAGCCGCCGATCGCCCGGTACTCGGAGAGCTTCGTCAGGTCACGCTCGTCCGCGCCCTGGAGCACGACCAGGCGCGGCTCAGCCATCGGCCCGCAGCTCCTCGACGATCGCGCCGACGTCGTTGGCCTGGACATGCGTGCGGTAGCGATGATCGAGCGCCACGATCGTCGCCCAGCCACAGCCGCCGAGGCACTCGACGGTGCGGAGGGTCACCTCGCCGTCCTCCGTCGTCTCGCCCGCGCGGACCTCGAGCTCCCGCTCGAACGCCTCCAGCACCTGTTGCGCTCCCACGAGCGCGCACGAGACGTTCGTGCAGACCTCGACGAGGTGCCGGCCTACCGGCTCCAAGTGGAACATGTCGTAGAAGGACGCGACGGACATGCAGTAGGCGGGGGTCTCGCCGAGCCCCTCGGCGGCCTCGCGGAGCGCCTCGGGCGAGAGCCAGCCGTGCTTCTCCTGGGCGAGCCGCAGCGCCGGTAGCGTCGCCGAGCGTGCCTCGGGATAGAGCGCCATCAGCTCCCGGATCTCGTCGTGGAGGGCGCTCATCGGTCCGTGTCTCCCATGACAGCATCGAGCGAGCCGATGACGGCGACCAGGTCGGCGATCGCCACGTCCTTCATGCAGGACGCGGTCGCCTCGAGCGCGACGAACGAGGGCGCCCGGAACTTGACGCGCCACGGCTTCGGCCCGCCGTCCGAGACGACGTAGACGCCCGACTCGCCGCGCGGCGACTCGACGGCGACGTAGACCTCGCCCTCGGGAACGCGATAGCCCTCGGTGACGATCTTGAAGTGGTGGATCAGCGACTCCATCGAGGTGTGCAGCTCCTCGCGCGGCGGCAGCACGACCTTGCGGTCGTCACTGGTCCACGGCTCGCCCTGCAGCTCGAGGAGGCGGTCGACGCACTGGGAGATGATCCGCGTCGACTCGCGCATCTCGTCCATCCGGACGCGGTAGCGGTCGTAGACGTCGCCGCCGTAGTAGACCGGTACCTCGAAGTCGACCTGGTCGTAGGCGAGATACGGCTCGCGCTTGCGCAGGTCCCAGTCGACGCCGGACGCGCGCAGCACCGGCCCGCTCTGCCCGAGCGCGATCGCGTCGTCCGCCGAGAGCAGCCCCACCCCGCGCGTGCGCTCGAGCCAGATCTTGTTGTCGTCGAGGATCGCCTCGTACTCGTCGACCGCCTTCGGCATCCGCGTGCAGAAGTCGCGCGCCTGCGCGTAGAAGCCCATCGGGATGTCCTCGGCGAGCCCACCCGCCTGGAAGTAGCGCGTGTGCATGCGCACCCCGGTGACCATCTCGAAGAGGTCGAGGACGAGGTCGCGCTCGCGGAACGTGTACCAGAACATCGAGATCGCCCCTAGCTCGAGCGCGGACGTGCCGAGGTAGACGAGGTGAGAGTGGATCCGGACGAGCTCGCAGAGCGCCATCCGCATCCAGGTCGCCTTCCGCGGCACCTCCATCGCGAGCAGCTTCTCGATCGCGAGGACGAAGACGAGCTCGTTGTACTGGAAGGAGACATAGTCGACCCGCGCCGGGTAAGTGACGCCCTTCCACCACGTCTTCTGCTCCATCGTCTTCTCGAAGCCGGTGTGCAGGTAGCCGATCACGGCCGAGATCCCGACCACCTGCTCGCCGTTGAGGTCGACGATCAGCCGGAGGACGCCGTGCGTGGACGGGTGGTTGGGCCCGAAGTTGACTGTGAGGACGTCCTCGAGCGGTACCTCGTCCGGGTTCGGGGTCAGCACCGTCGGGATCGGCGAGGGAATCCGCGAGCCCGTGTAGATCGGCGCGCCGCGCGCGACCATGGCCATGGCCTTACTCCTCTCCCGAGAAGCGAACGGGCTCGCCGCCGATCGGGTAGTCCTTGCGCAGCGGATGGCCCTCCCAGTCGTCCTCCATCAGGATCCGCGTCAGGTTCGGATGCCCGTCGAAGGAGATCCCCATCAGGTCGAAGGCCTCCCGCTCGTGCCAGTCGGCGGTCGGCCAGAGCGAGACCACGCTCGGGACGCTCTCGCCCTCGTCGAGCCAGACCTGGAGGCGGACGCGCAGCGGCTCGTCGGCCAGGCGCAAGAGGTGGTAGCTGAGCGAGAAGCGCTTCGGCTTCGGCTCCGGGCGGCGCGCGTAGCCCTGTGAGCCGGGCGCGTTCAGGTCACGCCCGCTCGCGGTGCCGATGTAGCCGGCGACGCCGAGCTCGCCCCAGCCGAGGTAGTCCGCGGCCGCGATGTCCGCGAGGACGTTGAAGCCGGCCTCGTCGCGCAGGTGCGCCGCTGCCTCGAGCAGCCGGGCGGGATCGACGACGAGCGTCGTCTCGCCGAACGCCTCGCGGGTCTCAACAACGCCTGGGACACCTTCGTAGCCCACTACGACGCGACTCCGCGAATCTGGTAGGCGGGTGGAACCCCCGCCATCACCTTCTCGTGCAGCCGCACGATCCCCTCCATCAGCGCCTCGGGCCGGGGCGGACAGCCGGGCACGTGGATGTCGACCGGGACGATCTTGTCGACGCCCTGGAGGACGGTGTAGTTGTTGAACATCCCGCCCGAGCTCGCGCAGGCGCCCATCGCGATCACCCACTTCGGCTCGAGCATCTGGTCGTAGACCTGGCG
>JACCRW010000007.1 GCA_013813345.1 Actinomycetota bacterium | reverse complement strand
TCTACGCGGCGCTCGCGCTGCTCTCGCTCTTCTCGATCGCGCTCGTCTGGGCGCGCTATGCGTACTCGCAGGAGCCGCGATTCGAGTGGGTCCTCTGGAATCTCTTCCTCGCCTGGATTCCGTTCGGGCTCGCGATCGTCGTCTACGACCGCCATCGCGCCGGCGCACGTCCGGCGTCGCTGCTCACGCTCGGCGCGCTCTGGCTCCTCTTCCTCCCGAACGCGCCGTACATCGTCACCGACTTCAAGCACCTCGCCCCGAGCGGGAGCGTCCCGCTGTGGTTCGACATCGTCGTGATCGCCGCACCGGCGTGGACCGGCCTCCTTCTAGGCTTTCTCTCGCTCTATCTCGTCCAGGCAGTCGTGCGCGAGCTGGCCGGCGGAGCGGCGGGTTGGCTCGTCGCGATCGGCTCGCTCGGGCTCGCGAGCTTCGGTGTCTACCTCGGCAGAGTGCTCCGCTGGAACAGCTGGGACGTCCTGACCGATCCGGGCCTGCTCGCGCAACTGGACGGCGTGCTCGTCGACCCGCGCGCGCAGGCGATGACAATCCTGCTCTCCGGGTTCTTGACGCTCAGCTATCTCGTGCTCTACGCGTTCATGCGGCTCGACCTGCGCGAGCGCTAGGTACGGCCGGAGTTCGCCGTGCGAACGGCGGCTAGAATGCGCCGGATGGAGGTGGCGCACGAGGAGCGGCTGGCCCGGAACGAGTCGCTCTTCCGCGAGCTGAACGAGCGGATCAACGAGGTCGCGGGCACGCTCGGGGCGGACGAGCACCCATACGAGTTCGTCTGCGAGTGCTCCGACTCCCAGTGCACGGAGCGACTCGTTCTCAGTCGGCGCGAGTACGACCACATCCGCGCCGTCGGAACGCGCTTTGTCCTGGCCCATGGGCATGTGACGGCCGAGATCGAGCATGTCGTCGAGCGCGCCGACGATCATCTCGTAATCGAGAAAGACGGCGTGGCGGCAGAGGTAGCGATCAAGCTCGATCCCCGCACCGCCTAGGCGCCGCGACGGTGATGCGTCGCGGCCTCGTCTGCCTGACCCTCCTCGCGGCACTTTGCGAACCTGCTGCAGCAGGTGGGCCGCCGAGCCGAGAGCGCGGCGTGCGCTACCAGACCGCAGACGGCCTGACCCACGTCGGCACGCTCACCTTGCCGAGCTCCTACGGCCCTGGCTCGAACCCTGCGCTTCCGCTCGTCGTCGTTTCCGAACGCGGAGGCGACAGTCTGACCTGGGGCGACTTTGCGGCTCGCGCGCCGATTGCGCTGCTGCGCCTGCACGGCGGGCCTGCACGCGTGGGGCCGGAGGGGATCGCCGCGCTCGCGGAAGCTCCAGGTGCGATTCGTCGCGCATTCCCGTGGCTGCGGCTTGCGCCCGGCAGGACGTACGGGTTCGGCAGGGGAGAGGGAGGGAGACGAGCGCTTAGGCTCGCCGTCCTGCGCCCGCGGCTGCTCGCGGGAGTCGCCGTGCTCGACGTCCACGCGGGCGCCGGCTTTCTTCCGTCCGGCCGTCAGCTCGCGTTCTCGCAGGTTCCGATCCAGCTCTGGAGCAGCTCGGCGAAGCAGCGACAGCGCGCGTCGGCCCTCGCCCGAGGCATCCGCGCGAGTCGCTCCGGTGGCCGCGTGCTCGCCGCGGACGGAGACTGGCCGGCTCGGATCGAGACCGCTCTGCTCGGCTTCGGATTGCTGCCGGCCGGGCAGTCGCTGCCTCGGGCGACGCGGCTGCCCGCGTCGTCGCTCCGCTGCGTCCGCCCGGGCGCGCTCTCGTACGGCTGGCCGATCCGCCCCTTCGATAAGCCGCACCCGGTGCGGGGCCAGGTCGGAGACCCGCGGACTCGTTTCGCCCTCTCCTCGCCGGATGACGAGGCGCCCGCGGGGGCCTTCACCTTTCACAACGGCGCCGATATCTCCGCTCCCGCGGGCACCCCTGTCTATCCCGTGGTCTCCGGCATCGCCGAGCGCTCGGGCCGCCACGGCGTCGTCGTCCGGGTGCCGGGCGGTCGGAGCTTCGACTACCAGCACATCGAGCCGACGATCGTCGACGGAGCTCGTG
>JACCRW010000448.1 GCA_013813345.1 Actinomycetota bacterium | reverse complement strand
GCGCCTCGGCGTCCGGGAGGTCGATTCGGATGTGGCGATCGAATCGTCCCGGCCTGATCGCCGCCGGGTCGAGGTGCTCGACCGAGTTCGTCGCGGCCATGACGAGCAGCCGTCGCTCGTCGCGGTGGGCTTCGAGCGAGGTGAGGAGCTGGTTGACGGTCCTCCGGGATTCCTGGTCGGGGGTGTTGTCGCGCCTTTGGGCGACGGAGTCGAACTCGTCGAAGAAGAGGAGGCACGGGAGGTGCTCGAGGGCCTTGTCGAACGCCTTCTCAATGTTGCGCGCGGAGCCGCCGACGAGCGAGGCGACGAGGTCTCCGGTCGAGACGTGGATGAAGCTCAGCTCGTACTCGCCGGCGATCGCCTCGGCGAAGTACGTCTTCCCCACGCCGGGCGGCCCATGGAGAAGGATCCCGTTCCACTCGATCCCGTACCGCTCGGCGTCATCGGGGTGCTCGAGCATGAGCCCGACGGTGTCGCGGACCTCCTGCTTGAGGGTCTCCATCCCGCCGACGTCGTCGAAGCTCGTCAGCTCGTCCGGCGACTGCACCTCGAACTCGCCGCTGCCGTCGCTCGGCATCCCGCCCATCCCGCCCAGCATCGAGAGGGGACTCTTCGGGCGCGAGGCCTTCGCGGCGCTGCTCGCTCGGCGACGACGCGTCGACTCGGCGCGGCGCTCGGCACTGCTCGCCCCGACTGGTGCCGGGGTCGGCTCCGGCTCCGGAAGGGGCTCCGGTTCTAGCTCGGTGATCTCCACCCACTCGCCCGTCTCCGGATCGATCTCGTACGAGCGAGTCATCCCCTGCGAGCGCATCAACTCTTCGAGGATCCCCCCGAACGGAAGCATCCCGAAAGGTGAGATCGCCTCGGGCTCGATCTCACCGGCCTCGACGGCGCGCTCGTACTTCGCCTGTCGTTCCTCCGCGGCTCGCCGCGCCCGGCGGCGCGCAATCCGGCTCACGATCGAGATCAGCGCGAAGAGGACGAAGAGGAGAAGCAACAGCTCCACCTGCCCGTTGATGTCCCCGGACGGTCGCCGAGAAACGCGGAGAGAATCTCTAGTCGGAGCGCGGGTTGGTTTCTCTCGCGACCCGCGCCGGGTGTCCCGTCGTGCTTCTTCACGGCGTTGTAGCCCTCCCGTTCGGCCACGACCTCCTCGACGTCTTCGAGTTCGTGCCCGGGAACCAACATAAAGAGGCGGGGATCCGAGCGAATTCGCTCGTACTCCTCGGCGGGGACGCGGACGCTTTGTTCGCACTTGGGGTATCCGCACTCGCAGACCAAGAGGAGTTGGTCGTCCAGCTCAAACTGCTCTGCGAGCCGCTGGAGCTGCTCGTTCATATTGCGGAACAAGCCCTCGTTCACGCCGATTCGGCGGGCTCGCTCGTCGTGCTGACCTGGCTCGCTCATGAGCCTTCACGCCGCCCTTCGACACTCGGGATATCGGCGTCCTCAGTCATCGACTTCTGTATGTATGCAAGGATCGCGGCCGGCGTGTCGGAGGTCTCGACTACGGCGCGCGCAAGATCGTGGACGCTCATCTGGCGAAAGCGGGCTGTTCCTCTCAGGAGCTCGTACGCCGCGTCGGGCCTCACGCGAAAACGCTCCGTCAGCACTCCCTTTGCCTGCTCGACGACGATTCTCGTCTTGAGGGCACGCTCGAGCTGTGCGCGTTGCTCGAACGATGCCTCGGTGACAGCCATCAGCCGCCCAAGGGCCACGGGAAGCTCCTCATCGTCCATGAGCCCGGCCACGGCTACTCGCTCGGTACTGGACTTCACCGCCCGATGATAACCGGGCGGCGGCTAGTCCTTGCGCGCACAGTTCGCGTTCCCGACAGCGCTCTCGGCGGTTCGCGTGAATTCTCAGGCGTGACGTTTGTGGAGCGGGTGAGGGGGGACGTCAGCGTGAAGCTCGCTACGGCCCCTGACCTCGGCTCATGCGGCACACTCGCTAAGGAGGGGCAAGATGGCACCAGACGATGGCACGGCCCGGCGAGGCACGCGCGACGCTATGCGGCTTACAACGGAGACCAAGCAGGCGTTCAAGACGACGGAGTTCTGGGCGATGGTTGCGGTGGTGGTCGGCATCCTGATCGCCTCGGCGCTCATCGGCGAGGGTGACGGCAACACCGGCGGCGATAACGGTGACGATCCGACGGACGCCTTCCCGGCAGTTCGCGCTTGGCTCTACGTCGCGATCACGGCATCGGCGTACATGGTCAGCCGAGGGCTCGCGAAGGCAGGGAGCCGCGACCCATATTGGGCAGATCGCGACGAGCGGCCGAGTGGGGCACGCACTGGGCAGTAACCCGTCTGGTAGGAGCGTCGGTACTCAATCGAACTGCTGATGGCACTCAGTGCGACCGACGGTTGGGTGCGGGACTCCCGGTGGGGCCGTGTCACTGGTCTCACCGCGAGTCCTTCAGTTCCTTCGAACGCACGCTGATTCGGGACGGCGCGATCCGCGGACTAGGGAGAGAGAGGGCCAGCAGCGCATTGGAACAGAACACCAACAGAACTGGAGGACACTCATGATTCGCAGGATCGATCGCATCGCCACCGACTTGCCGCCCCCGTCGGAGCCGGACGTCGCGGGAGCGGCCGCGGTTCAGGAGCTGATGGGCGGGCGCTTCGGCGAGATGTCGACGTTCTTGAACTACACATTCCAGTCGTTCAACTTCCGCAACCGACAGGGAGCGCGGCCGTTCTACGATCTCGTTGCGAACATCGCAGCCGAGGAGTTCGGTCATGTCGAGCTCGTCGCGGCGGCGATCAACACGATGCTCACCGGTGCTACGCCCGTGAACGACGGGAAAGCGCCGAAGGCCGCGCTGGCCAAGGTGAAGGGAATCGGCAATCCGCATCACTTCCTCGTCGGCGGCCAGGGAGCGCTCCCACAGAACTCGCTGGGTCAGCCGTGGGACGGCAGCTACGTCTTCTCGTCCGGCGACCTCGTGGAGGATCTGACCCACAACTTCTTCCTCGAGACGGGCGCCCGGAACGGCAAGCTCAAGGTGTACGAGATGGTCGAGCACCCAGCGGCACGAGCGCTGACCGGCTACCTGCTCGTTCGAGGCGGCGTGCACCAGGTGGCCTACGCACGCGCGCTCGAGCGCCTTACCGGAGCCGACCTGATGAAGCTCTTCCCCGCGCCCCGGATTCCGACGGAGAAGATCCCGGAGTGCAAGCCGCACATCAAGCGCGGCGACCACCTGCGGCTCTACCGCTTCTCGCCGAGCGACTATCTCGAGCTCGGGGCCGTCTTCAACGGCCCACATCCGGAGACGGGGGAGGAGCTCGTCGTTGTCGACGAGGCGCCTGAGGGAGTGCCTGCTCACGACCTGCCGTCGCAGCCGGCGGTGTTCGCCCCGGACTATGCGCCGGAGGAGATCGCCGAGATCGCCCAGAAGCTGCGCACGCAGGCGGGTCTCTCCAAGGAGCCAACGGGGGAGGTTGCAAGCGGTAGCGAGCCGACGAAGCCTCGGCGTACCTCTACGAAGAAAGCCGGTTCGAAGAAGAAGTAGCCGCCTCTGCGGCTACCGCCAGCGTCCAGACAGCGAAGGGGAGACATGAACGCACAGCCGTTGAGCGAAGACGAGATCGAGATCCTCCGAATGGGCGCGACAGGCGCGGGACTGCTCGTCACGGTGAGCGACAAGAGCTTCTTCGACACGTTCAAGGAGGCCGGCGCGATGGCGAAGCACCTCGTGAAGGCCAGGGGCGCCTCCGAGAGCCCGCTGATCCGCCGTCTGGCGGAGGGGCGCGGAACGGGGTTCGGGCTGACGGCATCGGCCGGCGAGGTCGAGTCGGGAACGCTGGAGGCGCTCCGTTCCTCCGCCGAGCTGCTGCGAAGCAAGGCTCCCGACGAGCTCGAGGCGTATCGCGACTTCGTCCTCGAGCTCGCTCGCTCGGTGTCGGCAGCCGCGGGTGGCGGGGACAACGCAGAGGCGGCTGTAATCGCGAAGATCGACGGCGCTTTGACCGAATCGGGGTCAGCCAGCGAGCAGCCGCCGGAGTAACAGCAGCGCGCCCGCCTTGTCGAGGAACTCGTTCAGGTTGCCGCACTTCGGGCTCTGGACGCAGCTCGGGCAGCCGGCCGGGCAAGGGCAGCCCGCGAGCATCTGCGCCGTGTCCTCGACCCAGCCCTCGAAGCGCTCGAAGCCGCGCTCGGTGATCCCGACTCCGCCGGCGTGGCCGTCGTAGACGAAGATCGTCGGCAGCCCGGTCTGGAAGTGGATGTTCGTCGAGAGGCCGCCGATGTCCCAGCGGTCGCACATCGCCCAGAGCGGCAGGAGCGCGATCAGCGAGTGCTCGGCGGCGTGCAAACACGACAACAGCTTCGGCATCTCCTCGAGCCCTTCGAGCTGCGCGGCTGTCGGCGCGAACCAGATCGCCTCGGTCTCGAAGCTCGTCTCGGGCAGGTCGAGCGGCACGGTCTCGAGCGTGTCGCCGCCGCTGATCGACCTGCGCTGGTAGGCGACGACCTGCTCGGTCACGGAGACGCGGCCGAAGTGGAGGTCGAGACCTAACCGCGGCTCGACCCGCAAGGGATCGACGATCGCGGTTTGCGTCTCCTTCTTCGCCTGCGTGTACCAGTCGACCGAGGCCGAGCTCACGACGGCGGTTCGCGCCTCCAGGTCGAGCTCCCGGACGAGGTGCTGCTCGCCGAGGTGGAGATAGACGGCACCCTCGTGCACCGTCGAGTAGGCGCGCGAGCGCTCGACGAGCCCCAGCACCGAGCCGGTCTCGCGATCGACCACCGTAAACGACTCGGGCTCGCCGGAACGGAGCCCGACGCGCGCGGCCGGATAGTCCGTGCCCGCCCAGATCCAGCCGGCGCCGGTGTGCTTGAGCTCGGGGAGCACAGCCGCCCGCTCGAGCGCCTCCGGGCCGAGTGTTTGCGCGTCGGCCTCGTCGATCGGCCCTTCGAATGCGGCCGAGAGGACGTGGCCGTCCAGGACGCGCGGGTTCGCGTGGTCGAGGATCGCGGCCTCGACGGTACGCGAGAGGAGCGCCTCGGGATCGCGCATGAAGAACTGGTCGAGCGCGTCCTCGCTCGCGACGAGAACGGCGACGCCGTGCCCCCGCC
>JACCRW010000440.1 GCA_013813345.1 Actinomycetota bacterium | reverse complement strand
GGGTGACCGCGGCGCCGACCTCGGTCTCGAGCGCGCGATCCTGCTCGCGCTGGGCCTGCTCCCGCTGGTCGAGCAAGACGACGCCGAGGGCAAGCGGGACGAGCGCGATCGCGGCGACGAGCAGCATCAGCTTGAGCGACCTCATCGGAGCCGTCATCGGCCAGGTCGGAGCTCAGCTTGAGGGGATCGTTACTTAGTCGACGCTGAGGATGACGCCGTGGCCGGCGCCGAGCCGATCGTCGAACGGCTCACCCTCACTTGCCCGATCGGTCGAGAGCTCGACCCGACCCTTGGCCTCGATCAGCGCTTCCTTCGCGCCGAGGTTGACGGCGACGATGCAGGTCTCGCCGCGTCGCCACGCCCAGACGTCCGGCGGCGATTCGAGCTCGCGGTACGAGCCCGTGCGCAGATCGGGCAGCGGACGCCGCGCGGCGATCAGCTCGCGCGTGAAATGCAGCGTCGAGGCCGGGTCGGCGCGCTGATCCGCGACGTTCGGCGAGGTGTCGACGAGCGGGAGCCACGGGTTCCGCCACTCGCCTGCCGCGCTCCAGGGCATCGGCGTGCGCGCCGCATCCCGCCCCGGCTCCGCGTGGTCGAGCCGCCGCTCGGGCGGAACCTCCCCATCGAGCAAGCCGAGCTCGTCGCCGTAGTAGAGGAAGGGCGTTCCGCGGAGGCCGAGCAGGATCAGGAGGCCGCAGCGGGCGAGCCGCTCGTCGCCGCGCGCCCACCGGCTCGCGAGCCGCCCGCCGTCGTGGTTCGAGCCCGCCCAGCACGGCCAGGCGCCGGCCGGCAGCTCGCGCCGACCTCCGCGACGACGCCGCTCAGCTTCCCCGTCTCGAAGCGGTTGTACATGAGCTGGAAGTTGAACGAGAGGTGGAGCTGATCCCCGTTCCCGTAATAGCTCGCCCAGTGCGGCACCTGCAAGGCATAGACCTCGCCGACCAAAATCCGTGGTGGCTCGTACTCCTCGCAGAGCCGTCGCCATTCCCGCAGGAGGTCGTGGATCTCCGGCTGGGTCATCGAGTTGACGCGGCGCATCCCGAGCTCGCGGAGGAGCGGTGGATCCTCCGGCCCTGCCGGCGGGTCGTCGCGCAGCTCGGGATCCTTGTAGAGCACGTTGACGACGTCCAGCCGGAAGCCGGCGACGCCTCGGTCGAGCCAGAAGCGGATGATCCGCTGGAACTCGGCGTGCACCTCGGGGTTGCGCCAGTCGAGGTCGGGCTGGCCGGTTGCGAACGTGTGCAGGTAGTAGCGGCCGGTCTCGCCGTCGAGCGTCCAGGACGGCCCCCGATCAAAGACGCTGCGCCAGTTGTTCGGCGGCGCATCCGTCCAGACGTAGAGCTCCGGCCGCTCGCGGAACCACGGATGCCGGATCGACGTGTGGTTCGGGACGAGGTCGAGGAGGACTCGGATCCCGCGACGGCCTGCCTCGACGACGAGCTCGTCGACGTCCTCGAGCGTGCCGAGGTCGGGATGGACACCGACGTAGTCGCTGACGTCGTAGCCCCAGTCCTCGTTCGGCGAGGGGTGGATCGGGCTCAGCCAGATCCCGTCGATCCCGAGCCATTCGAGGTGGTCGAGCCGGTCGATCAGCCCGCGCAGGTCGCCGATCCCGTCGCCGTTCGAGTCGGCGAAGGAGCGCGGATAGACCTGGTAGAAGACGCCCTCGCGCCACCAGCGCTCCGGCTCAACCATGTGCGGCCGCGGCTCGCTTCCAGCGCTCGTCGTCGCGGCGGATCAGATCGGGATCGATCCCGCGCGCCTCGGCGAGGTCGAGCGTGAGGAGCTGGAAGCGGACGATGTCGACCACCGGATGCTCGGTGGGGACGAGGACGACATCGCAGCCGAGCGCCTCGAGCGCTCCGACCGCACCGCGCGCGCGCTCGGCCGCCCGGCCCTCGCCTTCGAGAACGAAGCAGCGAACGGTCTCGTCGACCGCGGCGAGCGGGCCGTGGAGGAGCTGCTCGGTCTCCCACGCCTCAGCGGCGACGAACACTCCCTCACGCAGCTTGAGGGCCGCCTCCTGCGCGGTCGGCCAGTCGCGGCCGGCGCCGGCGATCACGAAGCGCTCGTGCGCGGTGACCGGGAACCGCTCGCCGGCCAGCGCCTCGCCGACGCGGCCGGGCAGAGCCGAGACGTCCGCCCCGTGCACCGCGGCGATCGCCGCCACCGCACAGGTGTAGCTCGCCGTGTGACAGAAGCTCTGCTCGAGCGCGGGCGTGCAGACGACGACCTCGTCGCAGAGCTCGGCGATCGGCCCTTCGGCCTTCCCGGTCACGAGCCACTTCGGGCCGGAGAACGCCCGTGCCGCCTCGAGCGTCAGCTTCGTCTCTCCCTCGTGGCTGACGAGCACCATCGTGTCGGCCTCCGGCGGTTGCAGCACCGCCTCGAGCCCCTGCATCGCGAAGCCGCCCGTTTGGGCCGCGTGGAACGACGTGCCGCAGCCGACGTGCACGACCCTTCCTGCAGGCAGCCGTCGGTCGGTGGGTACCCGAGCG
>JACCRW010000421.1 GCA_013813345.1 Actinomycetota bacterium | reverse complement strand
CGAGCTGGATCTTCTACGGCGGGCTCGAGGAGCTTCTGACGGGCTGGGTGCTCGGGCAGCTCCCGGACGGCGACGACGAGGTCGCGCGTGCGGAGCGCACGATCGTCGACATGCTCTGCGGCGGGCTCGCCGTCAGCGGCAGAGTGGAATCCCGGGCCGGCTGAGGCCGAACGCCCAGAGCCTCTCGCGCAGAACGTAGAAGGCGGTGGTCGCGGCGCCCCGGCGAAGCACCAGCACCTGGTAGCCGTCGCATTCGACCCGCGTCGCGACGGGATACCGCGTCCTCACGTCCGAGACCGGGGCGCCGAGTGTCAGCCCTGCCCGCGTGCGCCAACCGGGCGGCGAGTGGAGGGTGAAGAGCGCGACGGCCCGGCCGCGGCGAAACTCGACCCCGACCCCGCGCGGCTGGAAGGCGAAGTAGTTGAAGTACCAGGTTTCCTGCGGGCAGGTGTCGCAGATCCCGTAGGCGCGGCCCCAGGCGGCCTCCACCTGCGCCGTCGTGGCGCCGAGTCGGAGCCCGCCGAGACTCGAACCGGGAACGAGCACGCCGGCGGTCGGCGGCGCGGCCCCCGCTGGGGCGACGGCGACCGGGACCGCGAGGAGCAGCGTTGCGAGGAGCAGCGGGCGGAGCACCGTGGAAGGATAAGCACGTGGACGCGCCTTCTCGTCCGGAGCTCAGCCGTCGACTACTACGAAGACGAGAGCTGATTCAGCGGAAGGCGTTCTCGCCGGTCAGCGCCTGGCCGACGACGAGCGTATGCACCTCGTGAGTCCCCTCGTAGGTGAGCACCGACTCCAGGTTGTTCTGGTGCCGGATCACCGGGTACTCCAGCGTGACGCCGTTCGCGCCGAGAATCGTCCGCGCCGAGCGCGCGACCTCGATCGCGCCGCGGACGTTGCCCATCTTCCCGAGCGAGACGTGCTCCTGGCGAAGCGTCCCGTCGTCCTTCATCCGACCGATGTGGAGGGCGACGAGGGCACCCCGGTTGAGCTCGAGCGCCATCTCGGCGAGCTTCTGCTGGGTCAGTTGATAGGCCGAGATCGGCTTCTCGAAGACGATTCGCTCCTTCGCGTACTCGAGCGCCGACTCGAAGCAGGCCCGGCCCGCGCCGACCGCGCCCCAGACGATCCCGTACCGCGCCTCGTTCAGGCACGAGAGCGGGCCACGGAGGGTGCTGACCTCGGGGAAGACGGCGTCGTCCGGCACGCGCACGTCCTGGAGCACGAGCTCGGACGTGACCGACGCGCGCAGCGAGAGCTTCTTGTGGATCTCGGGCGCGGAGAATCCAGGCGTTCCCTGCTCGACGAGGAAGCCCCGGATCGCGCCGTCGTCCGTACGTGCCCAGACGGTCGCGACGTCGGCGATCGTCCCGTTCGTGATCCACATCTTGGCCCCGTTCAGGAGCCAGTCGGAGCCGTCCCGCTTCGCGTGGGTGCGCATCGAGCCGGGGTCGGAGCCCGCGTCGGGCTCGGTCAGGCCGAAGCAGCCGATCGCCTCGCCGGTGTGCATCGCGGGCAGCCACCGCTGCTTCTGCTCCTCCGACCCCCAGCGCCAGATCGAGAACATCGCGAGCGAGCCCTGGACGGAGACGGCGCTGCGAACGCCCGAATCGCCGGCCTCGAGCTCGAGGCAGGCGAGCCCGTAGGCGACTGCGCTCGCGCCGGGGAGGCCGTAGCCGTCGAGGTGCATCCCGAAGAGACCGAGCTTCGCGAGCTCGGAGATCAGCTCGCGCGGGAGGATCCCCTGCTCGAACCAGTCGCCGACGTCGGGGAGGACACGCTCGCGTACGAACTGCCGGACGGTGTCGCGGATCGCCCGCTCCTCGTCGTCGAGGAGCGCATCGAGCGCGAGGAAGTCGAGCGGGTCGAGCGCGGCTCTCGTGTCGGCGACGGCCATTTTGCGCATCGTAGAGAAAGGAACGCTTGTGTTGGAACAACACAAGCTTGTCACCTCTCGCTGCGGTTTGGCTCAATCAGGCGGTTCGTTCGCGAAGTGAGCCGAGTTTGTGTTGGAGCAACACAAGCTCTCCGTCTCGATGCGGGCACACTGGGCTCGTGGGAGAGGAAGCGCCGAACGGGCTCGTGCTCGAACCCGAGCTGATCGACGAGGCCGAGGAGCGGCGGCTGCTCGCGAGCTTCGCTGAGCTCGACTTCCGGCCCGTCGTGATCCGCGGCCGGACGTCGCTTCGCACCGCGGCGCACTTTGGGCTCCGCTACG
>JACCRW010000399.1 GCA_013813345.1 Actinomycetota bacterium | reverse complement strand
TCGTCGACGACCACGCGGTCGTCCGCTCCGGCCTGCGCAAGGTGCTCGAGTCCGAGCCCGACATCGAGGTGGTCGGCGAAGCAGGCGCCGCCCAGAACGCGGTCTTCCAGACCCGAGCCACCAGGCCCGACGTGATCTTGATGGACGTGGTGATGCCGGGAAAGACCGGGATCGAGGCGATCCCCGAGGTTCTCCACGACGCGCCTGAGGCGAAGGTCCTGATCCTCTCGATGCAGGACGACCCCCGCTACGTGCGCGAGGCGTTCGAGGCAGGCGCCTCCGGGTACGTGCTCAAGGAGGCCGTCGACACCGATGTCGTCGCCGCAATCCGCGACGTCGCCGGCGGCGGGCGCTACGTGCACCCGGCGCTCGGCGCTCGGCTGGTCGCAGCGGACGCGGAGGAGCGCAAGCGCGCCGAGCAGGATCCGCTCTCCGACCGCGAGCGCGACGTCCTGCGCCTCCTCGCCCTTGGTCATACGAACCAGGAGATCGCGAGCAAGCTCTATCTCTCGGTGCGTACGGCCGAGACGCATAGGGCGCACATCATGCGGAAGCTACGCCTGCGGAGCCGTGCGGAGCTCGTCCGCTACGCGCTTGAGCAAGGGCTGCTCGAGACGGGCAGCGAGTAGGCCCTAATGCGACATCGTCCCCTTTGGATTGCCGACCTTGAGCAGCCCGACCTGGCCGAGATCGACGTCGGCGAAGGCGTGGCTGACAAACGGATAGAGGCCCTCGACGTCGAGCTTGACGTCGAAGACGCCGCCGCCGCCGGCCGGCACGATCACCGTCTGCACGTTCCTCAACGGCGGGTTCGTCAGACCGCCGTTGCCCCAGGCGCGGTCGAGCATCCCGCCGACGACGTGGAAGTTGACGTTGTTCGTCGGCCCGGCCGCGACGACCCAGAAGCGCGTCGTCTCTCCCGGCTTCGCGGTGAGCGGGTGGGTGACGTACTGGTTCGCATAACCGTTGAACGTGACCCAGTCGGACAGCCTGGCGCGGGCCTTGGCGAAGTCGAGCGAGGCCGGCTCCTTGATCCCGTCGCCGTTCAGGTACCACTCGCTGCCGACGAGGACATACTCGTTGTCGACCTTCGGCAGGTCCCGCTTCGGCTGGGATGATGATCGCGCCGTACATCCCGTTGGCGATGTGCGCGAGCACCGGTTTGGTGCCGCAGTGGTACATGTAGACGCCGGGATCGGACGCCGTGAAACGGAACGTGATCGAGTCGCCGGGAGCTACGTCCTTGAACGCGACGTTCGGCGCGATGCGGGCTGCGTGGAAGTCGATCGAGTGCGGGATCGCACCGCCATTCGTCAGCGTCATCTCGACGGTCTGCCCCTCCCGGACGTTGATGATCGGGCCGGGCGCGCCGTGTCCGTCGAAGGCCCAGGTGTTGTACTTGACACCCGGCGCGATCTCGACGGTCAAGTCCTTGAGCGTCATCTGCACCTTGACGAGGTCGCCCGCGGGCACGGGCGGCAGCGTGGCGTCGTATGCCTTATGCGCCTCGGCCAGCTCGGCCGCGTTCTCGGGTACGACGCCGGCGAAGCTCGCCAGCGGCAGCGCGACGTTGTGATCGGTCGCAACGCTCTGGGCGGCCGCAGGCTGAGCTGCTGCGTCGCGCGACTCGCGGGCATCCGTCCACATCAGCAGCGAGAAGACGCCGAGCACGGCAACGAGGAGGCCGAGCAGCAGCGCGCCGACCTTGGCGACCACGGCGGACTCGGTCTCGACCGGCGGTGGACGGTGGTGCTTTGAGGCGCGGTATGAAGACATGCGAGGTAGCTCCTTCGGCTGAATGGGTGTGAGTCGAAGGTAGGGGGCGACTGCCCGTTCAGCCCCCTGGCGAGACCGCACGTCGCGGTGGATCTGACCGCAGACTTCCTACGGATTTTCCGCAACCGAGACGGCGCTCAGCGGTGGCGGACGGCTCGGATCGCCGCGGGGCCGATCCCGATCCACGCAAGGACGAGGAGCCAGAGGTTGCCGCCCGCGAGGTTGTAGTTCGCAAAGAGCTCCGACCACGACTTGCGGTCGGCGTGGCGCCCGAACCCGAACTCGAACAGGACGGTCAGGATTACCCAGGCGGTCCCGATCTCCAGAGCCCGTCGGGTCGTGTTGAGCGGCCACCGTCGCTCGAGGACCCAGAAGTAGAGCGCGAGGAACACGACCAACGTCGCCGCCGAGATCTGGGCGGCGGTCAGGTCGCCCACCCGGTCCTTGCACGCCGTTTCTCGAATCACCCCGTTGGCGATCCCGAGTACCGAGCCGCCGAGCCACGCGATCGTCCAGCGGCGGAACGTGCGGTCCGCTTGCTGCCGGCGACGAAGAGCGCGTGGGAGCGCCGCTGCATTGGAGGCCATCAAGCCGCCTTCCGGGGCTTACGCCGGACCTGCTCGAAGCCGATCCTTCTGGGCATTGCTCCTCCTTGGGAAACGTCGAGGGCGGCCGGAGCCGCCCTCGAGGTGTGGACGCGAGCTCGAGGTTAGGCGGCGGCGGCCGTCGTCTTGCGGAGTCCCTGCCGCTTGACCGAAGGCGCCAACTCGCGGCGGCGAAGCGTGCCGAGCGCGAGGATCACGAACCCGACCCCGCTCAGGAGCAACGCGACACCGACGACGATCCCGAAGAGCGCCATCTGCTCTGCCATGTAGCTGACGTTCAGCGCGGTCGAGAGCGCGGTCGCCGTGACCCAGGTGTTGCGGGCGGCGTTGGAGACCGGGGCTCCCTGCTCACTCTTGAGCGCTGCCGTCTCGTCGCTCGTGCCGGCCGGGTCTCCGGGTCGGCAGCCGAGACGAACCGGCCCAGCTGCGAGTAGGTCAGGCAGCCGGACCCCTCGAGCGCATGCTCGTGGATGACCTGGGCGAACGCCCTGGCCTGGGCACCGGTTGTGACCTGCTCGTCGGCCCACTGGGACGCGAACTTGGCTACCGCCGGGTCGTCGGCAGCGCCGAACGTGATCTGTTCCTGCTTGAGGCTGTCGCGGACCGTCGCGCGGCCGTCGACGCCCATGTAAATCGCAGCGGCGCCGAAAAGCACGAGCACCAGTCCTGCGACGATCCCGCCGATCTCAAAGAGCTTTCTCATCGTCGTGCCTCCCTCGGTTCGATATGTGCTTCCAACGTAGAGCCGACACCGCCCGTCTCCATCCGGGTCGGAGCACAGACGGGCTGCGGATTAACCGCAGGTTGTCTCGACGGGGCGAAGGTCGGCGAGCCGGTCGACGAGCTCCCGGACGATCGGAGCGCCCATCCCGGCGCCGGCGACGAGGTAGGTACCGTCCGGCCGCTCGACGACGAGCGCTGGGCGGCCGTCGAGCCGATCGGCGCCTCGGCTGCCGATCCGCAGTCCCCGAAGCTCCTCGTATCCGAACTGCCGGCTGACGGGAGACTCCTCCACCCCACGCCGGCGCCCGTCGAGGCGAAGCGTGAGTGGGCCAAGCGTCAGGCGCCCGATGAAGGTCTGCCCATTCGGCTCGCGCCACGTGACTGCGTAGGTCGTCACCGTCTTCGCAGAGTAGGAGGATGCCCGCATCCGCCTATCGTGGCTGCGCGCAACCTCGCTGCGGGAAAGCCGTAGAACGTGCTTCGAGCTCGGCTGGCCGTCGAGGAACCTGCGCAGGGTTGGCGCTCTCCCCGAGAGAGCGACTGGCGCTAGTTCGGAATCACGACGAAGCGGACCGGCACGCCGTCGATCGAGTGCTGCGGCGCGTCGTCGGTCGCGGCTGACTCGACGAACCCCTCCTGCTCCTCGGGGCGGACTGCGACGACGATCTCGTCCGCCGGGAAAGTTGCGAGCGCGTCGCGGATCGCGAGCCCGACGTTCGCCTCGCCGGCGCCGGCTTCCACGGTTTCGCCGGGAAGCGCTTCGGCCGTCTGCTCGGCGGCCTCCTCGGCGCGATCGAAGGCTTTCTGGTCGTTCGCGAGCCAGTCGAGGAAGCCCTGGCGGACGGCGGGCACGACGACCTTGACCGTATCG
>JACCRW010000379.1 GCA_013813345.1 Actinomycetota bacterium | reverse complement strand
TGGCCTCGAGCCTCGGCCTCGACGTCTCTGACATCCGGCTGCCGTTCGCCGCATAGAGATCCCGCCCCACCACGACCCCGCCTGCTTCGGCTGCGGCGACCACGCGCTCGGTCTCCGCCTGGCGCCGCCGGCAGCCGAGGGAGCGGAGGGCTACGCATCGGTCGTGACCTTTCGAGCGGAGCACCAGGGAGGGCCCGGCCTCGTCCACGGCGGGGTCGTCGGCGCCGCGCTCGACGAGGCGTGCGGGCTGCTCGCCACCTGGTACCGCTTCCCGACCGTGACCGCGCGGATCGCGATTCGCTACCGCAGGCCGGTGCCCATCAACCGGGAGCTTCGGCTTTCGGCACGGGTGACCGAGAGCCGCGGCCGCCGGATCGAGATCGCTGGCGAGCTCACCGACGGCGAGGAGCTGCTCACCGAGGCGGAAGGCACCTTCCTCCACGTCCCGCTCGAGCACTTCCTCGCGACGCCGGAAGGTCGTGCCGCCGGCGACGCCTGGGCGCGGCGGCTCGAGAGCGGCGCGTGAGGCCGCTCGGCGCCGGACGCGCCTCGCAGGTGTTCGACCTCGGCGACGGCCGGGTGCTCAGGCGCGGCGGCGCGCCGAAGCGGGAGGCACACGTGATGGCGCGCGCGCGCGCGGTCGGCTTCCCGGTGCCCGAGGTGCTGGAGGTACTCGACGACGGACTCGTGCTCGAGCTCGTGGAGGGGCCGACGATGCTCGAGGACCTGAGTCGCCGACCCTGGCGGATCGCGACACACGCGAGGCTCCTAGCCGCGCTTCACGACGAGCTGCACGAGATCCCTTTCGAGGACGCCACGCTTCTCCATCTCGACCTGCACCCGGACAACGTCCTGCTCGCCGCGTCCGGCCCGGTCGTGATCGACTGGACGAACGCACGGGCGGGCGAGCCGATGCTGGACGTCGCGCTGAGCTGGTTGCTCGCTCGCACGAGCGGTGGGCTCGGAGGCCGTCTCTTCTCGCACCCTTTTCGTGCCTGCTTCGACGGCGAGGAGCTCGAGCAGGGGATCGCCGCTGCCTGCGCGTTCCGCCTCGCCGATCCGAATGTCAGTCCGGACGAGCAGACCGCCGTGCGTGCGCTGCTCGCACGCCGGAGCCGGGCGAAGACGTGGCTCCGATGACCGATCTCGAGCTCGAGCGCACCCAACTCGTCCCCCGCTGCCTCGACGAGACGTTCGCCTTCTTTGCCGACCCGCACAACCTCGAGGCGATCACGCCGCCGTGGCTCCACTTCCGGATCCTCGATGCGCCCGACCGGCTCGAGCGCGGCTCGTTCCTCCGTTACCGGCTCCGGCTCTACGGAATCCCGGTGCGCTGGCTGACCGAGATCGAGTCCTGGCAGCCGCCGCGAGGCTTCAGCGACCGTCAGCTCCGCGGCCCGTACCTGCTCTGGCTCCATAGCCACCGCTTCGCACCGGTGGCGGCGGGGACGGAGATCTACGACAACGTCCGCTATCGCGTCCCCGGCGGGCCGCTTGCGCCGACGCGACTCGTCCGGCGCCTCGTCGACGAGATCTTCGACTACCGCGCCGCGCGATTGCGCGAGCTGCTCTGACGCAGCGCGATTCCGGTGAGCAGCTCGCGGACGACCCGCTCGGCGACCAGCGCAGTCACGTCCGCCGAGCCGATCTCCGTCGGAATCACCTCGACCAAGTCCGCTCCCACGAGCTGGACGCCGGCCGCGACGGTGCGACAGGCCCAGAGCAGGTCCGCGGACGTCATCCCGCCGGGCTCGGGGGTTCCCGTGCCTGGTGCGAACGCCGGATCGAGCACGTCGACGTCCACCGAGACGAAGACGGGACCGGCCGCAACGCGCTCGAGCGTGCGCTCGACGACGTCCCGGATCCCGAGCTCGCGGACGTCGTGCATGAAGAAGCTCGCGATCCCACGGTCGGCCTGCCAGGCGAGCTCCACCGGCCCCGGCCAGTAGCCGCGGAGGCCGATCTGGACGTAGCGGCTTGGGTCGACGTGGCCCTGCTCGACGAGGCGGTACATCGGCGTCCCGTGGGAGCGCTCGACGCCGAAGACCTCGGTGCCGGTATCGGTGTGCGTGTCGAAGTGGATCAAGCCGAGCGGGCCGTGCACCGAGGCGACGGCGCGGATGTCCGGCTCCGCGATCGAGTGGTCGCCGCCGAGGACGATCGGGATCGCGCCCGCCTCCGCGACCTGGCGGACGAGCGCCTCGATCGCCGCGTGCGACCGCTCCGGATCGGCCGGGATCACGGGCGCGTCGCCGAAGTCGACGATGCGGAGCTCTGCGAAGGCGTCGATCTCGGCCTCGAGGTGCGGCCCCGGCGGGCAGCCGGCGGCGCGAATCGCCCTCGGCGCGAAGCGCGTTCCCGGTCGATCCGAGACAAGGTCGTCGGTCGGCGCGCCGACGATAGCCACGTCGACTCCCGCCAGCTCGGCCGGGTCCTGCGTGTAGGGCATCCCGGCAAAGGTGAGCAGACCGGCGTAGTCGGGCTTGTCGGGCAAGCCGAGCGCGCGCCAGCGCTCGAGCGGGTCGATCACGAGAGCCGCTGCTCGAGTCGCTCCCGGACAATCGCCACGCTGGCGGCGTAGAGCGGCTCGCCGAGCACGGAGGCCGCGAGCTCATTTGCCTCGCGCACGACCCGTTCGCGCTCGGTCTCGACCCCGCTGCGCGCGACGAAGACGGCCGTCTGCGCCCTCGAGCCCCAGTCGACCAGGCCGTCGAGCCCGGCTGCCGGGCGCTCCGGCGAGGCGACGCGCGGAGCCGCGTCGAGCTCGGCCGCGAGCTCGTTACCTCGCAGCTCGAGCGAACGAGTCTGCTCCTCCGCAGCCGCTTCCTCGAGCGCCAGCTCCGGCTGCCGAGCGATGAGTTGCGCGCGTCGCTCGGCGGTCGTGTGGGCGTCGCTGGCGGCATTCGCCTCGCGCCTGCGCGCTGCCGCTTGAGCCTCGTCGCCCTTCGCGCGCTCGACGGCGCGGCGAGCTTCCGCGAGCTCGGTCTGCGCCGACTCGTGAGCGCGCTCGGCCTCCGCGAGCGTTGCCTCGAGTTGACCCCGTTCGCGCGGCAAGCGTCCGAGGAAGTCGCTGATCCGGCCCGCTGCCTCGAGGCTCTCATCGACCCGCCGGTCGAGCCCGAGGAGCAGCGCCAGCAGCCCGGCAAGCGCCGCATCGCGCTCCTCGAGCTCAGCGGCGAAGGCGAGTGCCGTGTCCACGGAAGGCACGTTAACGTGAGTCGGGATGACGAGAGTGACGGTCAACGTGAGCGATCTGCAGGGGCTGAGCCGATTCGTCGCCGCCGTCGTCCGCTTGGTCGTCCGGCTCGCGTTGATCGCCCTGCTCGGCATCGCTGCGATCGCAGCTGTGCTGGCGCGAGGCAAATTCTCCGCCCTCGACGCCGTCCTCGTCCTGATCCTCGTCGCCGCACCGGCGATCCTGATCCTCTTTGCGGTCGGCCTTCGCGAGGTGGCGCGACTGCCGGAGCGGCTGCGCCGGATGCCGACTCAGGGCAGGGATCAGCTCGCGGAGCTGACCCGGATCGCCGGCGCCGCTCGCGGGTCCGGTTTCAGACGGGCGCCCTCGCTCCTCTGGCGGCTGCGCGGCGTGGTCGGCTCGACCCGCGATCTCGTCGGCTTCGCGGTGCCGCTTCGCGTCTTCACGCCTCCGTTCCTCGCGCTGACCTTCTTCGCCGGAGCGTTCTGCGTTCTGCTCGTGCCCGCGGGATTCGTCGCGCTGGTCGTGCTTGCGGTCGGGTAACGCCGGGAACGAGCGCTCGATGGAACCTGCGCAGGCGATCCAGGAGCTCGACCTCGTGATCGGCCGCGTGACGTCCGTCGCGGTTCACCCGGGTGCTCGAGGCCCGTCGGCGCTCCTGAGTCTCGACCTCGGCGGCCGCGGAAGCCGCGAGGCGCCGCTGCCGATCGCGCCCGATGAAGCCGAAAAGCTCGTCGGCAGCCAGGTCGTGTGCGCGCTCGGCAAAGAGGACGCAGTCGTGCTCGCGGTCCACCCGCACGACGCAGGGCTCGTCCTGATCCGTCCCGACCAAGAGGTCGAGGACGGCTCGCCTATCGCGTAGAGCGCATTTCAGAATGATGCTTCGCCGGCGGGGTGTGCTGGGCGGTGCGAGCGCAAGGACGCAGGGAGCCTCGATAGCCAGCTATCGAGGCGACTGAGGACGCCGCGATCGCGCCGCCCGGGGCGGCCCGCCGGCTCAAGGCTTCGTTCTGAAATGCGCTCTTAGCTACCCTCGTTCGGTGCCGCGCCGAGATTTCCCAGCCCGCCGCGACGACCTGCGGAACGTCGCGATCGTCGCCCACGTCGACCACGGCAAGACGACCTTGGTCGACGCGATGCTCTGGCAGTCGGGCTCGTTCCGCGCGAACCAGGACGTGAACGAGCGCGTCATGGATTCGATGGACCTCGAGCGCGAGAAGGGGATCACAATCCTGGCCAAGAACACGGCCGTCCAGCGCGGCGAGACGAAGATCAACATCATCGACACGCCCGGCCACGCGGACTTCGGCGGCGAGGTCGAGCGCGGTCTGACGATGGTCGACGGCGTCCTCCTGCTCGTCGACGCGAGCGAGGGGCCGCTGCCGCAGACGCGCTTCGTCCTCCGCAAGGCGCTCGAGTCGCGCCTGCCCGTCGTGCTCGTCGTGA
>JACCRW010000358.1 GCA_013813345.1 Actinomycetota bacterium | reverse complement strand
GTCGATCCGGCGGCTCGTCGGGATCGCCAGCTCGCAGGCCGCGAGGAAGCGCAGCGCCCGGCGCGCGAGCGTCGCGTCGGAGCGCCGGGCGAGCGAGTCGACGAGCCGCACGAGCAGGAAGCCGGTGACTGGATCGCCCTTGCCAAACTGCACTTGCAGCCTGATCTTCGCGGCCATCCGGGCGCGGAGCGCCGGCGCTGCCGCATAGCGCGGGTGCATGTAGCGGGCGAGGTCGGTGAAGGCGCGCACGAGGATGCTCGTCCGCCGCCAGCCATCGAAGTAGCCGCGGCTCGGCGCCGGGCCGAAGGTGACGCCGGGGAACTCGGCCGCGAGCCCCTCAGCCAGCACGCCGTCGCCCGGATCCTTCTCGACCGCGGTGAAGCCGAGGTGGATCGCGTGCCCCTCCCGCGCGAGCAGCCGGATCGGCTCGGCGTAGTGGCGGAGGTAGCCCGCGTGGTAGAGGAAGAAGAGGATCCGAAGGGGGCGGTCGGGCACGGCCGGAGGGTACCGGCGGGGTCAGTAGGCTCTGCCGATGGCTCGGCAACGCGGTCTCGTCCACCGGTTGGCGCGGCGCGTACCCGGCTCGCAGGAGGCGTACCGCCGGCTGAAGATCCGCCGCGCGCTGGCGCGGAAGGTCGTCCGGATCGACCACCCCACGCTCGATGTCCGGATTCGCGTGACGAACGCTGCGACCGCACGCCTGCGCGTGGAGTCGGTTGCGAAGGAACCCTGGACCGTTGCCTGGCTCGAGCGCACCGTTCGCCCCGGCGACGTGGTCTGGGACATCGGCGCCAACGTCGGCGTCTATGCGCTGCTCGCGGCGCGCTTGCTCGGCGAGGACGGCACGGTCGTCGCGGTCGAGCCCGGCTACGCGAGCTTCGCCGCCCTGTGCGACAACATCGTCCTGAACGAGCTCGACGAGCGCATCGTGCCGCTCCCGCTCGTCCTCGGCGACGCCGCGCGCATGGCGACGCTCGACTACAGCGATCTGCGGGCGGGAAGCGCTCTCCACCTGCTCGACGGCTCGGCCGGAGGCGCGCCCTATCGACAGCCGGTCCTCGTCCACACGCTCGACCAGATTGTCGAGTCGTTCGGCGTCGCCCCGCCCACGCTGCTCAAACTCGACGTCGACGGCGGCGAGGTCGCAGTGCTCGCGGGCGCGGGCGCCGCCCTAGCACGGTCGGAGCTCCGCTCGGTGCTCGTCGAGATCGAGACCGAGCTGACCGAGGCCGTCGTCTCCGCCCTCGCGGAGGCCGATCTCCTTCTCGCCGAGGAGATCCACGAGCGGGACGGCCGGCCGCTTCCAGGCGTCTGGTACGGCGTCTTCGAGCGGCGCTAGCTGCCCTCGCGTTCGTCAGCCCTGACGGTGACGACCGACTCCAGCAGCATCTGGTTCGGGATGCGAATGGTCTCCCCGTCGCCCGCTTCGAGCACGGTGGCGGCGGACTCCAGTCGACTGATCCGGCCGCTGACCCCCGCCACCTCGATCTGATCGCCGATCCGGTAGGCGCTCCCGATCGAGCGTCCGGCGCTCAGCTGTCGAGCGACGTCGCGTCCGCCGAGACCGAACGCCAACGCGAACGTGAGGCTGACGGCGACGATGAGCAGCGCGACGACGCCCGTGAGGATCGCCGTGGGCACGCCGACCTGCGCCAGCGCGGTCAGCACGAAGAGCGCGATGATCGCTCCTTCGGCCACCTGCCGGAACGGGCCGGGAAGATCCATCTGCTCCGCAAGCGCCTGCACGCGCGTCCCCACGAACTCCGCGACGACGAAGCCGACGAGGACGAGGACGAGCGCGACGAGCAGCTTGGGCAGGAACAGGATCGCCTCGTTCAGCGCGAGCGAAAGGGCTGCGAGCCCAAGCAGAGAAAGGGCTGCGACCACCGTGACGACGACGATCGCGATTCGGAACGCAGTTGCGACGAGACCCGAGAGCGGTCGCTCGATCCCGATCCGAGCCAGCACGCTGCCCACACCGAAGCGCTCAGCGAGCCGATCGAGCCCGACGGAGCCGAGCAAGCCCCGGACGATGCGCGCCACGATCGGCGCAAGCAGGAGACCCACGACGAGGAGCACGATCGCGCCCACGAGTCGGGGCAGCGCCTCACCGAACGAGGCTGCCGCCCGATCGAGGATGTCAGCTACCAGGATCAGGGCGTCCTCCGCTCCGTGACGCGATCAGGAGCGCGAGAGCCTCCCGTAGAGCCGAGGTGAGACCGCCGACGGCGCTGAGCAATTCACGGAGCAGGCTCTGGACGCGCACGTGTCGCATCACCGAGCCGACTAACGCGCGATCGTCGAGTTCGCCCTCGCGTCGAAGCGATTCGAGCAGGAGGAGCAGCCGCTCCTCCGCGGGAGTGGTTGGCTGCTCAGGCGGAGGCTCGCTCATCCGGCAGCTCCCAGTCGTAGGTGTTGTGGCGAAGGATCTCGATCAGCTCCTGCCGGGCACGGAAGAGGCGCCCCTTGACGCTCCCGAGCGGCGTCTCCGTGACCGCGGCGATCTCCTCGTAGCTCAGACCCTCGAGGTCGCGCAGCACGAGCACGGCCCGGTGCGGCGGGCGCATCTGCTGCAGCTTGAGGCTGAGCCGCTCCCGGCGCTCGGTGTCCTCGAGGGCATGGGCCGGCAGGCGCTCGGAGCTCGGCATGCTCTCGGCCTCCTCGACGAACAGCTCGTCGTGCTCCGGCGTTCGCCCCGCCCTCGAGCTCAGGGCCGCGTTGTGGGCGATGCGAAGGAGCCAGGCGCGGAAGGGCGAGTCGCCCCGGAACTGGTGGAGGCGGTGGAAAGCTCGGAGAAACGCGTCCTGCGTCACGTCGTCGGCGTCATTGCCGCCGATCACGCGCGCGACGACACGATGGACGAGCCCTCGGTGTCGTCTCACGAGCGTCTCGAAGGCGGTCATGTCACCGCTCAGAGTCCGCTCGACCAGCTTCTCGTCCGGCTCCATGAAGGTCGAGAGTGTAGTGCGCGGCGCACGCAGGACGGGCAGGCGTCATCGGCATGGTGTCCACACCAGGTACGACCGGCGTAGGCGCCTCCCGGTTACGGCTCGGCGTAACTTTTGATCCGGACCCGCGGTCTTGCTCTTTCCGACCGGGTGCGTTGTGCGCCCGTGTGAGAGGGAGGGGTACCTAGATGGTCTTGGCAGATCTGAACATCGGCGACAGCATCGAGCGCGCGTTCACCGTCTTCTTCGAGTGGTTGCCGAATCTGATCGGCGCGCTGGTGATTCTCATCATCGGCTACATCGTCGCGAAGATCGTGGGCAAGCTCGTCGGGCGCCTGCTACGGAGCGCGGGGCTGGATCGAATGCTGCAGAAGGGCCAAGGTGGACAGCTGATCCAGAAAGTCACCTCGAGCCCCTCGAACCTGCTCGGCAGAATCGCGTTCTGGGCGGTTCTCCTCGGCGTGATCTCGCTCGCCGTCTCCGTGCTCGGGATCGAGGCGCTGACGAACTTCGTCGCCGCGATCTACGCGTACCTGCCGAACG
>JACCRW010000032.1 GCA_013813345.1 Actinomycetota bacterium | reverse complement strand
TGTTTTCACACCGATGGAGAACGCTGGCACGCTCACCGTCGGCGCCGCTCTCGTTGACCCGGCCCGACTCGAGGCTCTCTCGCGCATCCGCGTCGGCGGCGCGTCCGACTCGGCCGTCTTCGATCGCTTGACGTCGCTCGTCACTTCGCTCCTCGACGTTCCGATCGCCCTGCTCACGCTTGTCGCGCCGGGCGCCCAATCCTTCATCAGCGTCGCCGGGGTCGAGCGTGAATGGCAGCGACGTGGCGCGGTGCCCGTCACCGACACGTTCTGCCATCGCACCGTGAGCTCCGGCGCACCGTTCGCGATCGGCGATGTCCGCACCGATCCGCGCGCCCGCGCGGCGCGCGCGGTGTTCGATGACGAGGTCGTCGCCTACCTCGGGATCCCGCTCGTCACCGCGGCGGGTCATGCGGTCGGCACGTTCTGCGCCGTCGACACCGTCGCGCGGGAGTGGAGCGAAGACGACGTGCGCGTGCTCGGCGATCTCGCGGCAACCGCCATCGCGTACATCGAGTCTCGGCCCGCCGTGCCGGTCGAGCCGTTGGCGGGAGGGCTGAACATCGCGGCGGTGTCGCGCCGGACGGGCGTCGCTCCCGACACGCTGCGGAAATGGGAGCGCCGCTACGGCATCCTCCAGCCGCACCGCACCGCGGGCGGCCAGCGTCGCTACGACGCCGAGGACGTCTCACGCGTCGAGTGGCTTCGCGACCGCCTCAACGAGGGGATCAGGATCGGCGCCGCCGCCGCCCTCCTCGAGCCCGCGCGTAACGATTCCGCCGAGACGGTCGAGGAGCTACGCGAGGCGCTGGTCTCAGCCGCAAGGGCGGGTGAGCCGTCACGCGTCCTCGGGCTCGTCGAGCAGACCTTCACCCTGCATCCGTTCGTCGTCGCGATCGACGAGATCGTCGCCCAGGCGTTGCGAGCCCTCGGCGACGCCTGGGAGTCGGGCGCAACCTCACGACCTGGGGACATTGCCGGCGAGCATCTGCTGAGCTGGGCGGTGCGGTCGCGGCTCGAGCGGACGCTCTCCGACCGCCGCGGCGGTGTGCGCGGCACGGCGGTACTGGCGTGCGCCCCCGGCGAGCAGCACGAGCTCGGCTTGCTCGCCGTTGCGGTGATGCTGCAGGCCGACGGCTGGTTGATCGCCTATCTCGGAGCGGATCTGCCCACGGAGGAGTCCATCTCCGTCGCGCGGCGGATCGGGGCCGACGTCGTCTGCCTCAGCGTGACCCTGCCCGAGTCGCTCGCGCGCCTGGCGGCGGAGCTCGAGACAGCACCGGCCGACGGTCCGCTCGTGGTCGCCGGCGGCCCGGCTGTGGCCGGCGCGACGAAGCTGCCGGTTCGGCTGATCACCGGCGGACTCGCCGACGTGGCGGCCCGGGTGCGCGCGGCGTAGCTACGCGACGCGTACGGTCGCGGTCTTGCGCCGGTACATCGCGACGTCTGCGGCGCCCAGCAGCCCGTCCTCGTCACGCGCGTCGTGCGGATAGATGGCGCAGCCGATGCTCGCATCGGCGCGCAGCTCCACCGGCCCGATCGAGATCGGGGCCGAGAGCAGCAATTGGATCCGCTCCACGACTGTCTCGGCGAGCCTCGGCGCCTCCCGCAGATCGAGGTCCGCGACGAGGACGACGAACTCGTCGCCACCGATCCGCGCGACGACATCGGTTTCACGCGCCCCCTCCCGGAGCAGCCGCGCGACCTCGGCGAGCAGCCGGTCGCCGTAAGCATGGCCGAGCGAGTCGTTCACATCCTTGAAGCGGTCGAGGTCGATCGAGAGTAGAGCGACGGCAGAGCCGCTCAGCCTGGCCCGGGCGAGCGCGAGCGAGAGCTGCTCCGAGAACATGCGCCGGTTCGGCAGCTCGGTCAGCTCGTCGGTCGTCGCGAGCACGGTGAGCTGGCGATTCGACTCCGTCAGGCTCCGCTCCGAGCGCTTGAGTCGCGTCACGTCGGCGACGGACATCCCGATTCCGAGCGTCTCCGCGACCGGGTAGTAGTCGACGAGGTAGTGGCGGAGGCCGTCCGGGCTCGCGAGCTCGATTCCGACGACCGGCTCGCTCTTCGCGAGCACCGCGCGGAGGAGCGGCTCGATCGCATCCGCCTGATCGGGTGAGATCTCGCGAACGCTTCGACCGACGATGCTCTCCACCGGCAGCCCGATCATGGAGGCGAGCGGATCGTTGACACGGACGAAGCGAAGGTCGCTGTCGAGGAAGGCTAAGCCGCCGGACGCGTGCTCGAAGAAGGCATCGAGCGTGGCTCTGCTCGCGACCGCGGTCTCGAGCGCCCCGAGGAGATGGCGCCGGAGCACGAGCGTGATCCCCGCCGCGCCGGCGAGCGTACCGGCGTTGAGGATCGACAACCGCACGATCTCCTGGAGACTTCCGGCGGTGAGGGTGCTCGCGGTGGCCAGGAAGACGACGAGCGCGACCTGGACGAGCGCGCGGCGGCGGCTGAAGAAGAACGTGACGTAGAAGACGAGCCCGACATAGAGGAGGACGAAGACCTCGCCTCCGGGTTGCGAGTAGACGAAGCTCGAGATCACGAGCGCGCCCGCGGTCGCGGCGAGCGCCTTGACGAGCGTCGGCAGCCGCTCGTAGAAGCAGAGAATGAGCAGGGCGAGGAAGTACGAGGCGGCGGTTGCCCCCAGAGCGAGTCCGTCGATCGTGCCGGTCGTCGCGGCGGCGGCGAGCCCGAGCGTCGGCTGGACGACGAAGAGGATGAACGCCGCGCGCGCCGCGACAAGCCTGCGCCGCTCGTCCGGCGGCAGCGAGACGGGCGCCAGCCAGAGCCGTTGGGAGAGCGTCGGGGTCACTGGCCCGGTAATCGGGCTTTGAACTCGGAAACTTGAGAGCCCGAGCGCGCTACGGACGCAGCACGGCTCGGCGCGGGCCGGCGAGGAAGCCGGCCTCGACGAGCAGCGGCAGGACGTCGCTCTCGACGACAGGCTTCCCGTCGAATCGCTCCACCGCGAGCCGTTTCGGCCTGCCGGTCGAGCCCGGTCCGCTGCGCACATGGGCGACGAGCGCCTCGATCGCGGGACGGAGCCAGCTCTCGTCGGGCTCGCGGAGCGGCACGAGCGTCCGCCCACCGCGCTCGACGAAGAGCACGGCCTCGCCGCCGAGCAGGACGACCTGGGCGCCGGCCACGCGGGCGGCACGAGCGCCGGCGCGCCTCGGCCACGGGAGCGCGGCGCCGTACGGCTGGGCCGGGTCCGCGGCTGCGAGCACGACGGCTTCGGGATTGTCTTCCGTCCGCAGCTCGCGCAGCCGCTCGACGGCGCCGGCGAGCGCGAACTGGGCGCCGCCGAGACCTTCGACGAAGTAGCCGCGACGGCAGATCCCGATCGTCTCCAGATCCTTGAGCTCGCCGAAGACCGCGCCGTAGCCGCCGGGAATCCCCTCGCCGCGGACGCCGTCGCGGGTGACGATTCCCTGCCGCTCGAGCAGCAGCTCGGCGAGCGCGCGACGGTCCGGAGTGCCGGCAAAGAGCTTGTCCGTGAGCGACCAACGCCCCTGCGTGGCGGTGATCCCGGCCGCGCGCGTGCGCGAGAACCGGCGCGGCCGGGCTTGGATCCGACCGGTGCTCGGGGTCGCGTAGCGGCGCCCGGCACGAAGTGGCGTCCAGGCGTCGTTCGTCACCTCGCCGGCCCAGACGAGCTCCCAGAGAGCGGGCAGCGCCGCCTCGGGCTCGAGTCCGGTCGCCTCGACGAGCGGGTACCAGAACTCGGCGCTCTGCGAGAGCGCGCCCCGGATCGCCTCTGCCGCCTCGCCCTCAGGCGACGTTGCAGCTCCCGGCCTGCCGAGCAGCGGCGCATCGTCGCGGAAGTAGACGGCCACCCGGTCGAGGCCGGCGCCGATCCAGACGAGCTCACCCGAGGCGCAAAGGGCGTCGAGCCAGGCGGGCTGATAGTTGGGCACGCGCCGCGGCAACACCTCGGACTCCCAGAGCGAGACCGGAAGCGCGAGCCCCTGCAAGGGTACGAGCGCCTCGCGCAGGCTCGCCCGCCGGCCGATCCCGTGCCACGCGGGGAGGAACCGCCCGAGCACCGCCTGCTCGGCCGGCTCGACCTCCTTGCGCAGCGCGGCCAGCGAGGCGCGGCGGAGCCGTCGGAGCACTTCCGGATCGCACCACTCACGCTCGCTCCCGCCCGGACGGAGCTCGCCGCGCACGAGCAGATCGGCGCGCTCGAGCTCGTGCAGCAGCGCCTCCAGCTCGAGCCCGAAGCGCTCCTCGGCCTCGGCGGTCGTGAAGGGGCCGCGACCGGCTGCGAAGCGGAGCACGAGCCGACGAAGCGAATCGGGCCCGCCCTCGAGGAACGCCTCCGGGAGCCCGCCCGGCGGCATCACGCCGAGCGCATCGCGGTATCGGCCGGCATCGAGGCCGGAGATGACCGCATCATTTCCGGCTAGGCGGATTCGGATCGCTCTGCGCTCCCGCAAGAGCGTTTCCGCGAAGCCGGCGTCGTATTCTCCCTCGATGAGATGGCCGCGCCGGCGGAGCTGGTCGTCCAGCTCGTCGGCGTTCCGCGGCGTGCCGCGGAGCTGCGACTCGACCTCGGCGAGCGCGTCGGCGTCGATCAGCTCCCGCAGCTCCTCCTGGCCGAGCAGCTCGCGCAGCAGATCCCGGTCGAGCGAGAGCGCCTGCGCGCGCCGCTCGGCGGGCGGAGTGTCGTCCTCGTACATGTAGGTCGCGACGTAGTCGAAGAGGAGCGACGAGGCGAACGGCGAGGCGGAGCTCGTCTCCACCTCGACGACGTCGAGCTCGCGCGTCTGCATTCCCTGGAGGATCCGCTTCAGCGCAGGCAGGTCGAAGACGTCCTGGAGGCACTCCCTGTAGGTCTCGAGGACGATCGGGAAGGAGCCGTACTTACGCGCGACCTGAAGCAGGTTCTGCGCCTTCAG
>JACCRW010000203.1 GCA_013813345.1 Actinomycetota bacterium | reverse complement strand
AAAGCCCGACGTGGTCGAGGCCGAGCGCGAGAAGCTCGCCCGCAACCAGCGTGAGCTGGCCGCTCTCGATGACGTTCGCTAGCCCCTCCGGTCTCGAGGCGCGGCGGGTCGGAGTGCTCGCCGATGTCCACGGCAACGACACCGCTCTCGCCGCCGTGCTCGCTGAGCTGGAACGTGAGAGCACGGATCTCCTCGTCCACTGCGGCGACCTGACCTGGGGACCCGAGCCGCGCGAGACGCTCGCGCTCCTCGAGCCCTGGGCGAGCCGCCTCCACTGCGTTCGCGGCAACGGCGACCGGAAGCTCCTCGAGCTCGCCGACGGCTCGTCCGTCGAGCCGACCCCGCGCGAGGCGTGGATGGTCGAGCGGCACGGATCGGCGGGCCGCAAGCTCCTCGCGACGTTTCGGCAGCAGGTCGTAGTCGAGATCGACGGGATCGGGCGCACGCTCTTCTGCCACGGCTCGCCGCGCAGCGACGAGGAGTGCGTCACGGTGGAGACGCCCGTGGACCGGCTGCGCGAGGCCCTCGCCGGGATCGACGCCGAGGTCGTCGTCTCGGCGCACACCCACCTCCAGTACGAGCGCTCCG
This sequence comes from Actinomycetota bacterium, assembly GCA_013813345.1. GTDB lineage: Bacteria > Actinomycetota > Thermoleophilia > Gaiellales > Gaiellaceae > Gaiellasilicea. Next base: position 2,380 of record JACCRW010000203.1, on the reverse strand, counting down.
CCCTCAGCAAGCGGCTGCTGAACCCTGGCAGCGTCGGTATGCCCTACGAGGACGAGCGCGGCGCGTACTGGGCGCTGCTCGGGCCGGGTGTCGAGTTTCGGCGGACCGAGTACGATCTCGACGAGGCCGTCACGCGCTACCGTGCCTCGGGCGACCCGTCGACCGAGCGGATGGTCGAGCTCCTGCTCTCGCCGCCGACCCCCGCCGAGGTGATCGAGGACGCCGAGACCCGCGTCTTCGCCGAATGAGCGGCGCCGGCGCTCACGTCGAGTGGATCGAGTCCCTAAGCCCGTGGCCGACGGACGGCTTCGGGCTCGGCAGGATGCGCGCGCTCCTCGCGAGCCTCGACGATCCGCAGCTCGCCTGTCCGGCGATCCACGTCGTCGGCACGACGGGCAAGGGGACGGCAGTTCGAACCATCGAGGAGCTTCTGCGCACCGAGCGCCTTCGTGTGGGCGCCTACCTCTCGCCGCACGTGAGCGGCTGGAGCGAGCGGATTCGCGTCGAGGGAGGAGAGGCGGACTTCGAGGCGGCGGTCGCGCGAATCCATCTGGCCGCCGAATCACTCGAGGCGACGCAGTTCGAGGCCCTGACAGCCGCTGCGTTCGCTGAGTTCGCGGCGCGCGGCGTCGACGTGGCCGTAATCGAGGCGGGATTGGGCGGGCGCTACGACGCGACGAACGTCATCGACGCGCCCGTGGTCTTCCTGACGAACGTGGCGCTCGAGCATACGGCGGTGCTGGGGCAGACCCGTGAAGCGATCGCCCGCGAGAAGCTCGCGGTTGCAGACGCGGCCGAGACGGTTGTACTCGGCGAGCCGGAGTGGCGCCGGCTCGTTATGGGGAAGCGCGTTCTCGACGGCGGCGCGCGCGAGGCGGCAGAGGCCTTTCTCGGCCGGAAGATCGACGCCGAGGTCACTGTTTCGTTGGCCGGCAGGTTGGAGCTGCGCGGCGACGAGGTCTGGGACGGAGCCCACACGCCCGAGGCCGCCGACTGGCTCCTCGAGCGGCTGCCGGATCGCGATTACGTGCTCTGCGTCTCGATCCTGCGCGACAAGAACGCTGAGGGCATCCTCCAGCGGTTCGCGCGCGCTGGGCAGAGCCTAGTTGCCACGAGCTCGTCAAACCCGCGCGCTCTCCCCGCCAAAGAGCTGGCTCTTCTCGCAGCGCCACACTTCACGCACGTCGAGACCGTGCCCGACCCGGTTGCCGCGCTCGCCCGCGCGCGCGAGCTCGGCCCGGTGCTCGTCACGGGCTCCCTCTATCTGCTCGCCGATCTCTATCGGAACGGCGCCTGAGATGACGAAGGCGCGGGAGCGGATCGCCGTCATCACCCTCGCGACCACAGTGCTCGCATTGATCGTGGGCTCGGCGTTCGCGGTTGGCTATATCGTGGGCAAGCTCCTGCTGTGATCATCGCCCAGACCACAACGACGAACGACGATCTCTTCGGCGGAGTCAACGACTTCTTCGACTCCGGCGCGTGGATGATCCTGCGCAACATGACGATCTTCTTCGTCGTCGTCTTCTGGCTCGCGACGGCGTACTGGGTCTTCAAGGACGCCCGCCGGCGGGTCGACGACGGGCTGCTCGTCGGGATGGCCGTCCTGCTCGCCCTGGCCGCGCCCTTCATCGGGGCGATCATCTACATGTTCCTGCGCCCGCCCGAGTACCTCGAGGACATGCGCGAGCGCGAGCTCGAGATCCAGGCGATGGAGGATCGGCTCTCCCGACAGGAGCTCCACTGCCCGGTCTGCCGCGCGGAGGTCGAGGCGTCGTTCCTCGTCTGCCCAGTCTGCACGTCGAAGCTGAAGCAGGCCTGCGTCAAGTGCGCGAGCCCGCTCGAGGCGCTCTGGCAGATCTGCCCCTACTGCGCGACCCCGGTCGCGAGCACCGGGCTGCCCGGGGTCGACGACACCCTTGCCGACTCCTGGACGGCACCGCGCAGACGGGCCGCCAGGCCTGAGTAGACTGCCGCCCGGAATGGCGGTCGAGACCACACTCGTGCTCGTGAAGCCGGACGGCGTCAGGCGGGCGCTCGCCGGAGAGATCGTCGCGCGCCTCCAGCGGCGCGGCTTCGAGCTGCGCGGCGCACGGCTCTTGAAGATCCCGCGCGGGCTCGCCCAGCAGCACTACGCCGAGCACAAGGGCAAGCCGTTCTTCGGCGACCTCGTCTCGTTCATCACCTCCGGCCCCGTGCTCGCGCTCGCAATCCGCGGCGAGTCTGCGATCGCGACCGTGCGGACGATGATGGGCGCGACGAACCCGCTCGACTCGGCGCCGGGGACGATCCGCGGCGACTTCGCGCTCGAGCTCTCCGAGAACATCGTCCACGGCTCGGACTCGAAGGCGAGCGCGAAACGAGAGCTCGGCCTGTTCTT
>JACCRW010000332.1 GCA_013813345.1 Actinomycetota bacterium | reverse complement strand
ACAGGCTCGCGCAGGAAGGCGACGCGGACGCATTTACGTTCCCGGTCGCCCGCCTGGACGGTCTCGACTTCTCGTTCTCGGGCGTGAAGACCTCGCTCCTCTATGCGGTGCGCGACCTCGGCGACCGCTTCGAGGAGCGTCGGACCGATCTGGCGGCGTCGTATCAGCACGCGATCGTGCGGGCGCTTGTCGAGCGAACGCTGGCGGCCGCAGAGCAGACCGGGCACGACACGGTCGCGGTCGTCGGCGGCGTTGCGGCGAACTCCGAGCTCCGAGCAGCGCTTGCTGCGGCCCGCTTCGCACCGCTCGCGCTCTGCACCGACAACGCGGCGATGATCGCCTCGGCCGGCCGGTACAGCAGATCGCTGCCCTATCCTCGGTACCTTGACCTCGACGCCTACGCCTCGCGTGCCTGACCGCATTCGCGCCCTGCGAGTCCTCCTGGGCGCCGGTTCCTGTCTCGCGGTGGCGGCATTGCTCGCCGCTGACGGCGGCCGTGGAGCGCCCGCGCCTCTACCGGCGCAGACGGGCGCGGCCGGCTGGCGTGGCTTCGTGGATGGCGAGCGCAGCGCGGTTGCGGTTGGGCAGCGGGTGATCGTCGTCCTGCGCAACGCCTCTCTGGCCGACGAGGTCAGGGCGGCTGGAGGCCACGGGAGCGAAGGAGAGATGCGGCGCTGGACGGCGGCGGCGCTCGCCGGCCAAAAGCAGATCGGCGCTCGGCTCTCGCGCGAAGGCGTCCAGATCGTCCCCGAGTTCGTCTACACGCGCACGTTCAGCGGCTTTTCGGCGGCGCTCGACGCACGCGCGCTCGCGCTGCTCGAGCGCGACCCTGACGTCGCCGGCGTCTACCCGGTGCGCGTTGCCTATCCAGCCGCCGCACGGGTGCAGCCTCTTCGCAGCGGCGCGCTCCCCGAGCAGGGTCGTCTCAGCCTGCGCCTGCCCGGCTTCGACGGCTCGGGCGTGACGATCGCGCTTCTCGACACCGGCGTCGACACCTCCCATCCGGCGCTGCGGAACCGCCTGCTCGAAGGGATCGACATCCTCGAGCCGGAGAGCCGGGCGCTCGCGCGACCGCATCCGGAGGATCCGACGCGCGTCGAGCGCCACGCGACGCAGACCGCGGGGCTCCTCGTCGGCCGGGGCGATATCCGAGGTGGGGCGCCCGGCGCGATGCTGCTCCCGATCAGGGTCGCAGGTTGGCAGCCGAGCGCGGAAGGGGGTTTCGCCGTCTACGGCCGGACCGATCAGGTACTCGCCGGCCTGGAGCGGGCGGTCGACCCGGACGCCGACGGCAGCGCGCTCGACGCTGCGCGCGTCGCGGTGATCGGCGTGGCAGAGCCGTTTGCCGCCTTCTCGGCAGGCCCGGTCGCCCGTGCGGTGGCCGGTGCCGCGACGCTCGACACGCTCGTCGTCGCCGCCTCGGGAAACGACGGGCCGGCCGGCCCCGGTTACGGCAGCGTCGGGGGACCCGGTGGGGCGCCGGCGGCACTCACGGTCGGGGCCTCGGACGAGAGACGCCGGAACTCGACCGCGCGCGTCGTCGTCCGCGCGGGACTGCGCGTGCTTCTCGATCGGGAGCTGCCGCTCGGAGGCGCGGTGTCGCCCGAGCGCAGGCTCTCGCTCGACGTCGTCCGGCCGGATGGCGAGGCGCGGAGCGGGGCGGGCCTCGATCCTCTGGCCCGGTTTTTCGACAGCGACGGCTTCAGCATGGTCGCGGGGCGCGCTGCGCTGCTCGGACGGGGCGCGGACCCGATCGATGTCGGCAGACGAGCCACGGTCGCGGGCGCCGCGGCGCTCCTCGTCGACGGATCCGTGCCGGCCGGGGCGCTCGGACTCGACGAGAGGCTTACCGTCCCGGTCGTGGGCCTGCCCGCCGCGGTCGCTCGCGCGGTCCGCGACGCGCTCGCAGGCGGAATCGGCGTCACCGTCTCGCTCGGAGCACCGGGCCTGCGCGCGAACACCGGTGCGGACAGCGTGGCGCCATTCTCCTCGCGGGGGCTCGCGTTCGGCGGCGGGGTCAAGCCGGAGCTCGTCGCGCCGGGCGTGACGCTCGTCACGGCCGACGCGGGCCGGAACGACGATCGGAGCTCTCGTTACGCGACGATCAGCGGCTCGAGCGCCGCGGCGGCGCTCGCGGGAGGTGCGGCCGCGCTCGTTGCGCAATCGCGCCCGGAGCTCGACGCCGCCGCGCTGAAGGGAGTGCTCGTCGGCACCGCGATCCCGCTTCCCGGCGCCGCGGCGTCCGCGCAGGGTGCCGGCTTCCTCGATCCGGGTGCCGCGTCGGCCGCGGAGGTCGCAGCGAGACCGGCCGCGATCGGCTTCGGCGCGGCCGACGGGACCGGCTGGCGGTCGCGCCGGACGATCACGATCGAGAACGTCTCGACGCGGGCGCTCGGGATCGGGGTGGCGGCCGAGGTCGAGGGGATCGCGGGCGTGTCCGTGCGCGCGAAGCCCGACAGGGTGCGACTCCGAGCGGGCGAGGCGGCGCGGGTCGTGCTCGTCGCGAGTGTCGCATTCGTTCCTCGCAACCTCGGCGCGATCTCCGGCTCGATCCGGCTCGATGTGAGCGGCGGTGGACGCGTCGAGATCCCCTGGGCGGTGGCGCTCCCCTCCCAGAACGCGCCGCTCCTCGGGCAGATCCGGCTCTCGACGGCGAGCTTCCGAGTCTCCGATCGCGCCCCGGCCGTCCTCAGCGTTCGCGCCGGGAGCGTCACCGACCGGGCCGGCCGGATCCAGCTGCGACCGCTTGCGCGTCTCGACGTCGAGCTCTGGCGCGGGGGCGAGAAGCTCGGCCTGCTCGCGCGCCTCCGCGATGTGCTCCCCGGCAGCTACGCGTTCGGCCTGACGGGTCGTGGACCGAATGGAGGACCGCTTCCGCGAGGCATGTACCGGCTCCGCGTCGTCGCGATTCCGCCCGACGGAACCTACGAGCGCCGGTACGTGCGCTTCCGCATCCGCTGACGTACACTCCGGCGCGGCATCGAGACACCGGGGAGGCAGCGACGATGAGCACCGCGGAAGCGCCCTCGCACCTGCACGAGAACCCCTACGAGATCGCGCGGCAGCAGCTCCGCCGCGTCGGCGAGACGTTCGGGATCGATCCCAATCTGATCGGCGTGCTCGAGCTCTGCAAGAAAACGGTCGAGGTCTCGATCCCAACGCGGATGGACGACGGCAGCGTCAACGTCTACACCGGCTACCGCGTCACCCACAACATCGCGCGTGGCCCCTCCAAGGGAGGGATCCGCTACCACCCGGCCGTGACGCGCGACGAGGTCAAGGCGCTCTCGATCTGGATGACGTGGAAGTGCTCCCTGATGGGGTTGCCCTTCGGCGGCGCCAAAGGTGGGGTCGTCGTCGATCCGAAGCTGCTCTCGCGGCGGGAGCTCGAGCGGATGACGCGCCGCTTCACGAGCGAGATCATCAACGAGATCGGCCCGGAGAAGGACATTCCGGCACCCGACGTCGGCACTGACGCGAGCGTGATGGCCTGGATCTTCGACACGTTCTCGATGAACAAGGGCCACTCCGTGCTCGGCGTCGTCACCGGGAAGCCGCTCGCGATCGGCGGCTCGCTTGGACGCCTGGAGGCGACCGCGCGCGGCGCGCTCTACTGCATCGAGGAGGTGTTGCGGGAGGAGACGCGCTCGATCGACGGCCTCCGCGTCGCGGTGCAAGGCGCCGGCAACGTCGGCGGGCACCTTGCCCGCATGCTCGTGGAGGAGGGCGCGACCGTGATCGCGATCTCCGATTCGCAGGGTGGGATCCACAACAGCGCGGGGCTCGACATTCCCTCCGCGCTCGCGTACAAGGCCGAGAGAGGCAGCTTCGAGGGCTTCCGCGACGCGGAGACGATCACGAACGAGGAGCTGATCCTGCTGGAGTGCGACGTGCTCGCGCCGTGCGCGCTCGAGCAGGTGATCACCGCCGAGAACGCGCCGCACGTGCAGGCGCGGATCGTCTGCGAGGGCGCGAACGGCCCGGTCACGCCCACCGCAGACGAGATCCTGGAGGACCGCGGGATCGTCGTCCTCCCGGACGTGCTCGCGAACGCGGGCGGGGTGGTCGTCTCCTACTTCGAGTGGGTGCAGGGCCTGCAGGAGTACTTCTGGAAGGAGGAGCAGGTGAACGCGCGCCTGAACGAGATCGTCACGCGCGCCTTCCGCGAGACCTGGGAGACGCGGCTGGAGCGTCGGACGAGCATGCGGATGGCCGCGTACGGAATCGCAGTGCAGCGCGTCGCCGAGGCGACGATCACGCGTGGCCTCTACCCGTAGAGATTCTCGGCTGCGCCGACAATCTCTAGACATGGAACGCGTCCTCGTCTATACCGCGGCCGGTTGCCACCTTTGCGGGGCTGCGGTCGAGGCTGTCCGCGAGGTCTGCGGTGATCGCTTCGTGCTCGTCGACATAACCGGAGATCCCGAGCTGGAAGCGCGCTATCGCGAGTCGATACCGGTCGTCGAGATCGACGGCGAGCGGGCCTTCACCTATTTCGTCCAGCCCGAGGCGTTGCGCTCGCGACTCGGCTGACGGTTCTTCGTCGGTTCGCCGGAGGTCGCTGGCATCATGTGACTCGTTGTCACAAACCCGAAGGAGCACGGAGAGTTGGCGGAACGTCTGACGGTCGGTGTGGCCGCGCGCCTGAGCCGGTACCTGCAGGTGCTGACCCAGGCGAGGAAGATGGGCAAGGATCGGATCTCCTCGCAGGAGATCTCGGACTACACGAACATCAACGCCACCCAGATCCGCCGCGACCTCTCCGGGTTCGGCAAGTTCGGCAAGCGCGGCGTCGGCTACAACATCGACTCGCTGCTCGGCGAGATCCGCAAGATCCTCCGCACGCAGGGCCAGCACAACATCGCGCTGATCGGCGCCGGCCGGCTCGGCCAGGCGATCGCGAGCTCGCCGATCTTCGCCGAGCACGGGATCAACATCGCAGCGGTCTTCGACACGGATCCGGACAAGGTCGGACGCTCGATCGGCAGCCTCGCGGTCACGCCGTACGCCGAGCTGCGCGACACCGTGCGCGACCGCAACATCATCGTCGGCGTGATCGCGGTTCCCGCTGACGGCGCCCAGGAGGCCGCCGACGACCTGATCGAAGCGGGGGTCAAGATCGTCTTCAACTATTCAGAGGCGCTCCTCAACGTGCCGGGCGACGTGGCCGTCCACGCCTCGAATCCGGCCGTCGAGCTCCTCTACGCCCTGTACTTCCACCTGACCTGAACGGACACGTCCGGGCTTTGACCCCGGCCATGGCCTTCTCGGCCAGGTCGTTGAGCAGAGAACCGCTGTCGGCATCCCGTTTTTCGATGTTCGGACGCGTCCCTTCTCGACCTGTCCGGGGTCAAAGCCCGGGCACGTCCCGCGCGGACGGCTGGCGCGAGATGCAGGATGAGCCCTATGAAGATCCTCCTCTGGCACGGTTATCTGCTCGGCGGCACCGGCTCGAACGTCTACACGCGGGCGCTCGCGCGGGAGTGGTCGAACGCAGGCCACGACGTCACCGTCTTCAGCCAGGAGCCGCACCCGGAGCTCTACGACCTGGGCGGCGCGAAGGTCGTGCGGCCGGACGTCGGCGGCCTGCTGCCGGTCTTCGTGCTCGACCGCTACGAGGGGTACGAGGTGAAGCTCGTGCAGGACTGCTCGCGCACAGAGCTCGAGCGCTGGGTCGAGGCGAACGCCGCAGCGCTTCGGGAGTACCTCCCCGCGGACGTCGTCTTCTGCAATCACGTCCTCCTGGGCGGCCCGGTCGGCGCGGCGACGGGTGCGCCGTTCGGGGTCAAAGCCCACGGCTCGGAGCTCGAGTACGCGCTTCGTGGCCGGCGCGAGCTTGCCGCGTGGGGGAGAGAGACGCTCGAGCAGGCGCAGGCGATCTTCGTCGGCTCGGCCCACATCCGCAACGTGCTCGAGGAAGTCGTCGCCCACGTCGAGAACGTCCACGAGGTCCCACCTGGAGTGGACGTGGACGACTGGCGGCCGCGGCCGCGTGTGGAGGCGCTCGAAGACCTCGTCGAGGAGGCCCGTCGCGATCCCCCCAATCCGGGCAACGCGAGCGAGCGGCTGCCCGACGA
>JACCRW010000297.1 GCA_013813345.1 Actinomycetota bacterium | reverse complement strand
TCGAGAACGTGCGCAGGACGAGCACCTTCCGACCGCGCTTCAGGTACTCCTCGATCGCGTCCGGGTACTCCGGCTCGTCGATGTACTCGAAGTACGCCTGATCGACGACGGTCAGCACGTGGGCAGGGACCTGCTCGAAGTAGGAGTCGAGCTCCGCCCGGCCGGTCATCGTGCCGGTGGGGTTGTTCGGCGTCGCGATGTAGACGAGCTTCGTTCTCGGCCCGATCGCGGCGAGCATCGCGTCGAGGTCGAGGTGGTCGTCGCGCAGCGGAACCCGCTTCGCGGTCGCGCCGAGCTTGAGCGCGTCGAGCACGAAGCTGATGAAGGAGGGCCAGCCGGTGACGATCTCGTCGCCGGGATCGAGCGCCGCCAGCGAAAGGTGCCCGACGATCGCGTCCGCGCCGGCGCCCGTGATCACCTCCGCCGGGGTGACGCCATGCCGCTCTGCCAGGGCGTTCACGAGGTGGAAGGCACCTCCGTCCGGGTAGCGATTGAGCGAGCGGGCGCTGCGCTCCATCGCCTCGAGCGCAGCCGGAAACGGACCCCACGGGCCTTCGTTCGAGGCGAGCTTGACGACGCGCTCGAGCCCAAGCTCGCGCTGGACTTCCTCTTCCGGCTTCCCCGGCTCGTACGGAACGAGCCCGTCCAGGGCAGGCCGGAAGAAGCTCACGGTCGGCTAGCTCTCGAAGCTGGTCCGGTCGTCGTCGCCCTTGCGACGCCAGAACCAGAGTACGCCGCCGACCGCGGCGAGCAGCGAGAGGATCGCGCCCTTGTTCGGTCGCTTCGACCCTTCGACCGTGCCGGGGAGCGCGTCCTTGGCCTTCTTCCGGAGCACGCGCTTGGCGACGATCCAGCTCAACCAGCCCATGGCGGCGTTGCGCCTGTTGAAAATGCTCATCCGGGCAGGCTAGCGGAGGCCGGGAATCCGAGCGTCGGTAACGCACACATTTGGCAGCGCGCGGCGGAGCAGGCATCATGGCGGCGGGACGTGCCCTCGTCCCGGGAGGCGACCGAGCCGCCCGCTCGGCCGCTTCTCCTGAGGCGCCCCCTTGCCGCAGAGGGGGCGCCTCGCTTTTGTTGTTCCGCCGCTAGCCGTGCCACAATCCGGGGGTGACGGGGTTCGGGACGAGCTTCGACGTGCTCCGCGAGCGCGAGTTCAGGCTGCTCTGGCTCGGGCAGCTGATCTCTGCGCTCGGCGATGCGCTCGTCCCGCTCGCGCTCACCTTCGCCGTCCTCGACCTGACCGGCTCGGCTGCGGACCTCGGCCTTGTCTTTGCGGCGTTCATGGGCGCCCGCGTCCTCTTCATCGTCGCCGGCGGCGTCTGGTCGGACCGGCTCCCGCGCCAGCTCGTGATGATCGTCGCCGACCTCGTCCGCGCGGGCACCCAGGCGCTCGTCGCGCTCGCGTTCTTCACCGACAGCGTCGCGATCTGGCACCTGATCGTCGCCTCGTTCCTCGTCGGCGGCGCGAGCGCGTTCTTCGGGCCGGCCTCCACGGGCCTCGTCAAGACAATCGTCCGCCCGGAGCGCCTGCAGGAAGCGAACGCACTGATCAACATGTCGCAGAACGCGATCCAGATCTTCGGGCCGGTGAGCGCCGGCGCGCTCGTCGTCTTCGTTGGCTTCGGACCGATCTTCGCGCTCGACGCGATCACCTTTGTCGCGAGCACGATCTGCCTCGTCGCGATGCGGCTGCCGCCACTGCCGCGCCCGGAGCGGCAGAGCTTCCTGGCCGACGCGAGGCGCGGATTCGATGAGGTGCGGCAGCGCACGTGGCTCTGGTCGGCGTTCATCGTCTTCTCGATCTCGAACGTGACGATCGCGATGTACTTCGTCCTCGGGCCGCTCGTCGTCGAACGCGAGCTCGGCGGCGCCTCGGATTGGGGGCTGCTGCTCACCGGCGGCGCCGTCGGCGGTCTCCTCGGGAGCCTCGTCGCGCTGCGCTACAAGCCGGTGCGGCCGCTCATCCCCGCGTTCCTGCTCATGTTCTTCGTCTCAGCGCAGGTCGCCGCGCTGATCCCGCCGCTCCCCGTCGCGGGGCTGATGCTCGCCGCGGTGCTCGCCGTCTTCTCGATCGCGATCGGCAACGCGCTCTGGGACACCATGCTCCAGCAGCACATCCCGGCGGAGGCGATCTCACGCGTGAGCTCGCTTGACTGGATGATCTCGCTCGTGTTCATGCCGCTCGGCTACGTCGCCGCCGGCCCGCTGGCGGAAGCGATCGGCCTCGACCTGACGCTCGCGCTTGCGGCCGCGATCGGGGCGCTGGCGAACGTCGGGCTCTTGCTCGTGCCGAGCGTGCGCAACCTGCGCCGGCTCGACGACGTCCCCGCAGCCGAGGATCCGGAGCAGGTCGTCACGCCGGTCCCGGTCACGCAGATCTAGGCCTTCGCAGCCGCTCGCTTCTTGTTCGGGAGATGGATCGCGCGGCCGAGCGCGACGAGGCCAGCTTCCTTGATCGCCTCGGCGAGGGTTGGGTGGGCGCACATCCCGTCCGCGACCGTCTCGACCGTTGCCTCAGCGTCGATCGCGACTGTGCCGGCCTCGATCAGATCGGTCACGTGCGGCCCGACCATGACGACGCCGAGCAGCTCACCGTACTTCGTCTCGTGGATCGACTTGACCCAGCCGACCGTCTCGTTCTGCATCACGGCGCGAGCGTTCGCGGCCCACGGAAAGACGCCGATGGCGATGTCGTCGCCGTGGAGCTCGCGCGCCTCAGCCTCGGTCAGACCGACGCCCGCGATCTCCGGATCGGTGTAGATCGGACGCGGGACGGCCGGAGAGCCGATCACGACGTCGTGGCCGAGCGCGTTCTCGGCCGCGACCTCGCCTTCGCGGAAGGCCGTGTGGGCGAGCTGCCAGTAGCCGGCGCAGTCGCCGACCGCGTAGATGTGCGGCACGGTCGTGCGGCGCCGCTCGTCCGCGGCGATCCCTTTTCGCTTGTCGAACTCGATTCCGGCCGCCTCGAGCCCGATTCCCTCGA
>JACCRW010000290.1 GCA_013813345.1 Actinomycetota bacterium | reverse complement strand
GTTCGATGTCGCCGGCACCGCCTCGAGCGGCCGCGACGCCGTCGCGCTCGTGCGCGAGACTGCTGCGGACGTCGTCCTGATGGACATGTCGATGCCGGTGCTCGACGGAGTCGCGGCGACGCGGAGGTTGCTCGAGGCCCAGCCGGAGCTCCGGATCGTCGCCCTCTCGGGGCACACGGACCGGCTCAGCCGGAAGGCGGCGCTCGAAGCCGGCGCGGCCGAGTTCGTCTCCAAGAGCGAGGAGCTCGAGGTGCTGGTCGCGACGATTCTGGCGGTGAGCGCGCGTCGCGAGCCGGCCGCCGGCTGACTGCGCTCTAGCGGTTGTGGTTCACGACCTCGACGTTGTTCCCGTCGGGGTCGAGGACGTAGGCGCCGTAGTAGCCCTCGTGGTAGATCGGTCGCTCGCCCGGCGGGCCGTGATCCCTGTAGCCGGCCGCGGTCGCCTCACGGTGGAAGCGGTCGACGGCCTCGTTGTCGGCAGCCGGGAACGCGAGATGGACGTTCTCGGTTGGGTGGCCGTTCGCGACGATCGAGAAGGAGCCGCTGACGCAGGCGAACTGCATCCGGCCTGGTAGGTCGCGGCCGCTCCGGAAGCCCGTCGCGGGTGCGACCGTCTCGTAGAACCGCGTCGAGGCCTCTAGGTCGGCGACCCGGATCCAGAGATGGTCGATCCCGCGCCGCTCGCGCGTCGAGCCGTGATGAACCGCCTCCGCACTGTTCCCATCCGGATCCAGGAGAAAGGCTCCGTAGTAGTCGTCGCTGTATTGCGGACGTAGGCCAGGCGCCCCGTCGTCGGGGTAGCCGGCCTCTGTGCCGGCGTGCCAGAACGCGTCGACGTGCTCGCGCGACGGGGCGGCGAAACCGACGTGCAGCCGTCGCGTCACCGCCTGCTCGCTCTCCGCCCGCATGAGCGAGAAGTCGTCCCACTCGGCGAAGTGCTCGTCGGAATGCGTTCGCTCGATCCCGAGCTCGCCGAGCACTGTCTCGTAGAAGCGCTCCGCGGCGGCCCGATCGGAGACGCGAATCGTGACGTGGTCGAACACCGGCCGATGATGCCACGCCGTGGTGCGGGCTCGTCGTTGCCCTTCCTCCGGGCGTTCAGTCCAGTCCGTCCGGAAGGCGCTGGAGCCCGAGCACGCCTGCGACCGCGCGCGCCGCGAGCAGCTCGTCATGCGGCGCCTGTCCGGCGAGTCCGATGACGGTGCCCTCCAGGGCGCCGACGAGGGCAAGCGCCACGGTTCCAGCCGGCGGGCCGGCCGGGATCGTCCTCGCCGTTCGTCCCGCGTCGATGAGGCGGGCGCAGAGCGTGACAAGCGATTCGGAGACCCGTTCGAGCCGGCGCCCCACGGGATGATCCCGACCGCTGAACTCGAGCTTCAGTGCCATCGCCACGCGGGCGACATCGCGCCGGCAGTAGACGGCATGGCCGCGCGCCAGAGCGATGAGCGCGAGGACGGGGTCCGGCTCCTCCTCGATCAGCTTGCCGACCTCGCGCCTCCACGTCTGATCGACCCAATCGATCACGGCCAGGGCAAGGTCCTCCTTGTCCTTGAACTGGTGATAGAGCGCGCCGCGCGTGTAACCGGCCTCACGCGCCACGTGCTCCAGGACGAGGTTGCCGTAGCCATAGCGCGAGAGCCCTCTCGCGGCCGACTCGAGCAAGGCACTGCGCGTGCGTGCGCTTCGCTCGCCCTGCGTCGAGCGACGATCACTCGCAGACCTGACGTTGGTCGACCGCGAGGTCGAGTCCGGATTAGCTCGTACAATCATGTATGTATGTTAGCGTGGCAGCAGATGAGGCTCCCGAACACCGCGCACACCTCCCGGCCCTGGCGGATCCACGAGCTCACCCGCGACTTCCGGCTCGAGGACGTGTGGGCGCTGCCGACGCCGGGCGGCCCGGGTGACTTCCCCCGACTGGCGCAGGAGTTCCCTCGACTGCTGCGGGGAGTTTCCTCGGGCGACGTGTCGCAAGGCTCCGCCGGCGCCGTCCGCGCGCTCTGGGCAATCCGGTGGAAGCTCGGCGAGCTGCTTGGTTGGGACAGCCCGGAGGCCGGCCTTGGCTCCAGGGGGCCGACGCTCCGCGACCGGTTGCCGACCGATCTGCGCGAAGGCCCAGACGGCCCGGACCTGCGCCGCTTCACCTCGCTCTACCTGGTCGACGATGAGTGGGCCGCGGAGATCGCCAACCGGACCGTGCACGGGGTCCTGCACCTCGGCTGGGTCCCGGACGGGACCGGCGGCTACCGCGGCCAGATGGCCGTCTTGGTGAAGCCAAACGGCCTGCTCGGGACCGGCTACATGGCCGCGATCACGCCGTTCCGGCGCCTGATCGTCTACCCGGCGGTGCTGCGACAGATCGAGCGGAACTGGCGGGCGCGCGTCGGCAGCACCGAGCTCTCGTTGTCCTAGAGGCTCTTAACGGTGACGTAACGGATCGCTCACGCCGTCGTTGCAACTCGGGGCTACTTTTGAGCCGTGCGCCGCCGCCTCGCCCTGCTACTGACCGTTCTCGCCGCGCTCATCGGCTCGCCGGTCGCGGCTGCGGAGCTCAGGACGAGCACCGATCGCGAGGGGCGGACGATCACGTTCGACGTCCAAGCCGAGCAGGTCGATGTCGAGTGGTACGCCGAGCTGCTGCGAAACGCCGCGCACGGAGCCGAGATCGAGCGGGTCACGTTCCGGATCGTCACGCCCGAGGCGCTCCGCGAGATCTGCGGCGGCCAGGCGCTCGGCTGCTACGGCGGCCGCAAGGAAGCTGCCCGAATCGTGCTTCCGATCGGCAACTCGCCGACTCTCATCCACACCGTCTTCCACGAGTACGGCCATCACCTCGACGCCTGGCGCGGCGTCGCGGTGATCGAGCGGGAGCCGAACGGCAGCGCCTCGTGGGCCGCCGCCCGCGGGATCCCGGAGCTGCTCGCGGCCGGCAAGGTCGCGCACAACTACTCGCTCGGCTGGGAGCGCGCGATCGGGGAGATCTTCGCCGAGGACTACGCGCAGCTCCACCAGGAGACGCCGTTCAAGATCTCGTGGCTGGCGCCGCCGTCCGAGGCGACCCGGGCGGCCCTCCGCAGCGACCTCGAGAACGTCCCCGTCACGCCGACGCCGGTCGAGAACAGGCCGCCGGTCACGATCGCGAAAAACGGGATCCTGCGCTCAGGGACGCCTATCGTCGTCCCGTTCGAGCTCCTCGGTCCCGGTCGTCGGGTCACGTTCAGCGCGACCCTGGCAGCGAAGACGGCTCGGGCTCGCATGGAGCTCCGCTGCACCGACGGCCGCAGCGTCACGCGCCTCCTCGGCGGCGCCCGCCGGGCCGCCACGATCGACATCGGGGAGCTCGGGCCTGCGCGCTGCACCGCCACATTGCGGAGCACGGGCAAGGTCGCGGGGCGGTATTCCACGCGCGTGCGCCTCGCCGTCGAGCCCGCGGTCGCGTAACCGCTCGGTGTACTTGACTTCCAACGCCCGGTCGCCTTTGATCGTGGAGAGCGTGCGGCGGGAGATCCATACGAGGACCGGTTCAAAGACGTGACAGCGTCCGAGTTGGCGATCGTCGGCGAACCCGACGGCGCGAACGGCGCGGGTCCCGTCGTTCGAGTCGAGGGGGTACGGAAGAGCTTCGGCTCGAACCTCGTCCTCGACGGCGTCGACCTGACCGTCGCGGCCGGAGACGCGCTCGTGATCATCGGGCGGAGCGGCAGCGGCAAGAGCACCCTGCTCCGCTGCATCAACCTGCTCGAGCCGATCGACGACGGCCGGATCCTGCTCGAGGGCGACGAGATCACCGGCAAGGGCGTCGACGTCTCCCGCGTCCGCCAGCGCGTCGGGATGGTCTTCCAGCAGTTCAATCTGTTTCCGCACCTGACCGCGATCGACAACGTCACCCTCGCCGCCCGCAAGATCCGCAAGCTCTCGCGCGAGCAGGCCGAGCGGCGCGCGCGCGAGCTGCTGAAGACCGTCGGCCTCGAGGAGAAGGCCGAGCAGCACCCGCACCAGCTCTCGGGCGGCCAGCAGCAGCGCGTCGCGATTGCTCGCGCGCTGATGATGGAGCCGCACGTGATGCTCTTCGACGAGGTCACCTCCGCGCTCGACCCGGAACTCGTCGGCGAAGTGCTGATCGTAATGCGAGACCTTGCGCGGACCGGGATGACGATGCTCGTCGTCACCCATGAGATGCAGTTCGCCCGAGAGGTCGGCGACCGGCTCGTCTTCATGGACGAGGGTCGGATCGTGGAGGAGGGCGTGCCGGCGGATGTGCTCGACAACCCGAGCGACGAGCGCACGCGCCGCTTCCTGCGACGTACGCTTCAGCTTCCGGAGTCCCTGGAAGAGTTGACCGTCAACGAAGAAGGAGTCGAGGAATGAAGAGGATCATCCTGGCCACGGCCGGGGTCGGCCTGATCGCCGTGGTCACAGCCGCACTCGGTCTCGCCCAGCCCACGGCGTCGACCGGCCCCACCACCGCGACGAAGGCAGACGTGGCGGCGCCGCTGCCGAAGCTACCCGCGGAGATCGCGTCGCGGAAGCGGTTCAACGTCGGGGTCAAGTGCGACGCGCCGCCGTTCGGCTACATCGACGTGCGGGGCAAGAACGCAGGCTTCGACGTCGAGATCGCCAGGTGGTTCGCTCGCTACGCGTTCGGGCGCGAGCAGCGAGTCTCGTTCACGTGCGCGCCCACACCGGCGCGCGAGCCGCTCCTGACCACGAACCGGGTCGACCTGGTGATCTCGACCTTCACCTACACCGCCGACCGCGATACGCGGATCGACTTCTCGCGCGCCTACTACAGGGCCACGGGCCGTCTGCTCGTGAAGAACGACGGGCCGGTGCAGTCGATCGCCGACATCAAGGGCAGGAAGGTGTCGACCACGAGCGGCTCGATCTACGACCGGTGGATGAGGCGCTGCCACACGAGCACCGAGGTGACCGTGACGGACAGCTTCACGAACGCGCTCCTCGCGTTCAACCAGGGCCGGTCGGACGCGCTCATGTGGGACGACACGGTGCTCGTCGGCGTCGCCGCCGCGGACCGGTCGGCGAAGCTCACCGACGACCTGTTCCTCGCGCTCCCGTACGGGATCGGGATCAAGCAGGGGAACGTCGCTCTGAAGCGGTGGGTCGACTCCCGGCTCGAGCTGATGCGGAAGAAGGACACGTTCATGGCGATCCTCCGCAACAACGTGCCGACGCGCTTCGTCGCCGGCTTCTCGAAGAGCATCCTCCGGCCGAACAACACGTTCGCGTACGCGGCGCCGGGCTCTCCGAGCGCGGACACCGTTTGCTAGCAGCGGGCGGCGGGATCGACACGATCAGAGGAAGCGGCCGCGAACACGCGGTCGCTTCCTCGTCTTCTCTCGGCCGTTGATCCTCGCCACCTACGACCTCTGGGCGTTCGTCTCCGACAATCAGGAGGAGCTGCTCGACGGGCTCCTCAACACCCTCAAGGTGTCCGCATTCGCAATCGCGGGCGCCTTTGTGATCGGCCTCGTGCTCGGCGCCGCACGCGCCCACCGGATCCCGGTCGTGAGCCAGCTCACCGCGATCTACGTCGAGGTGATCCGGAACACGCCGATCCTCGTTCAGATCTTCTTCATCTTCTACGCGCTGCCGCAGCTCGGGATCGTGTTCGACCAGTTCACCGTCGCGTGGCTCTCGGTGATGATCTGGGGCGGCGCGTTCAACAGCGAGAACTTCCGTGCCGGCTTCCAGGCGGTGGCGTACCGCTACCGGGAGGCGGGCTACGCCCTCGGCTTCGCGCCGTTCTCGACGTTCCTGAACGTGACGCTGCCGATCGGCGGTCGGATCGCGCTCCCCTCGTCGATCAACACCTACATCTCCGTCCTGAAGAACACCTCGCTGATGTACGTGATCGGCTACGCCGAGCTGACGACGACCTCGCTCAACATCAGCAACCTGACGCTGCAGACCACCGAGTCGCTGACGATGCTCGCCGTCGTCTACCTGACGCTCGTCTGGTCGCTGTCGGCGCTGATCCGCCTGCTCGAGTCGCGCCTCGCCCTCCCGGAGTCACGCTAGATGCCCGAGTGGATCGAGCCGGTCGCGCGCTACATCCTCCTGGAGGGCCTGCCCGGAACCCTGCGCGTGTCGGCGATCGCCGTCGTCGGGAGCGCGCTGATCGGAGTCGTCTTCGGGACGCTGATGACGATACGGTTTCTGCCGCTCCGGTCGCTGATCCGGCTCTACATCGAGGTCTTCCGCGGCCTCCCGATCCTCGTCACGGTGTTCATCGTCTACTTCGGGTTGCCGTCCGCGGCGCCCAGCCTCGAGTTCGGGCCGCTCACGGCCGCTTCGATCGCGCTCGTCCTCTGGGGGAGCGCACAGGTGGCCGAGGCTACGCGGGGCGCCGTGCAGTCGATCCCGAACGAGCAGCACGAGGCATCGTCGGCGCTCGGCTTCGGCTGGGTCGGCCGGCACCGGTTCGTGATCCTGCCGCAGGCGCTCCGCCGCCTCCTGCCGCCGTTCGTCAGCCTGCTCGTGAACATCATCCAGAACTCGACGCTCGCCCAGGTGATCGGCGGCCTGGAGATCCTCGAGGCGGGCGAGCGCCAGAACGAGCGGCTCTCCGCGATTCCGCCGATCGGGCTCGGCGAGATCCACGCGTTCGAGATCTTCGCCGGCGTCGCCGTCCTCTTCTTCCTGCTCTCGTTCCCGCTGACGCGGCTGGCTGCGTACCTCGAGAAGCGGCTCGCCTAGCCGGCGATGCCCGCGAGGGCGTCGTCGATCGCGCGGAGTGTCTCGTCGTCGAGCTCGATCCCGGAGGCCGCTGCGTTCGCCTCGACCTGCTCGGGCCGGGAGGCGCCGACGATCGCCGCGGCCACGTTCGGCTCGCGTAACACCCAGGCGAGGGCGAGCTGCGCAAGGGTGATCGCGAGCCCGTCAGCGATGGGCCGCAGCCGTTGCACCGCCTCGAGCACGTCGTCGCCCATAAAGCGATCGATCATCCCGCCCATCTGCTCGGAGGCAGCCCGCGAATCGGGAGGCGGGGCGCTCCCCGGCTCGTACTTCCCGGTCAGGACGCCCTGCGCGAGCGGCGACCAGACGATCTGGGAGATCCCGTTCGCCGCGGAGAGTGGGATCACCTCGCGCTCCGGCTCTCGCCAGAGGAGCGAGTACTGCGGCTGGCTCGAGACGAACCTCTCTACGTCGGGGAGGTCGAGCGCCGCCTGGATCTGCTCCGCGGTCCACTCGCTGAAGCCGAGGTAGCGTGCCTTGCCCTGCCGCACGACCTCGGTAAGCGCCTCCATCGTCTCCTCGAGCGGCGTCTCCTTGTCGTAGCGGTGGCACTGGTAGAGGTCGACGTAATCGGTGCGCAGCCGGGCGAGCGAGGCGTCGAGCTGCTTGAAGACCTGCTCGCGCGAGAGGCCGCGATCGGTGTCCGACATCGGGAAGTAGAGCTTCGTCGCCAGCACGTACGACTCGCGCGGCCGCTTCGCGAGCAGCTCGCCGAGGAGGTCCTCTGCGCCGCCGGCCGCGTAGACGTTGGCAGTATCGATGAAGTTGATCCCGAGCTCGAAGGCGCGCTCGATGCACGCTGCGGCCTGATCGTGCTCGACGCCGCCGCCGTCGCCGTAGGTCAGCCAGGAGCCGAGCGCGATCTCCGAGACCTCGAGGTCGCTCGAGCCGAGGCGGCGGTAGCGCATCCGGCGAGACTATCGACGTGGACGTAGTCGAGACGACGGTCGAGCTCGCCGGGCGGACGCTGACGATCGTGCACCCGCCCGACCCCGTCGAGCTGATCGACGAGGAGGCGTTCGAGCACGAGGAGTTTCTCCCCTACTGGGCCGAGCTCTGGCCGAGCGGGGTGGCCCTCGCCCGGGTCGTCGCCGGTCGACCGCTGCGGGGCAAGTCTGTGCTCGAGCTCGGCTGCGGGCTCGCGCTGCCCTCGATCGCAGCCGCGCTCGACGGCGCGCAGGTGCTCGCGAGCGATTGGTCGCCGGCTGCGCTCGTGTTCGCGCGGGGAAACGCAGAGCGGAACGGCGCCGAGCTGGAGACGGCTCTCGCTGCCTGGACGAACGCCGACAAGCTGGCCGAGCGCGGGCCGTGGCAGCTCGTACTCGCCGCGGACGTGCTCTACGAGCGGCGCAACGTCGAGCCGTTGCTCGCGCTCCTGCCGCGGCTCGGCAAGGAGGCGCTTCTCGCCGATCCAGGGCGGCCGGCGCTGCGCGCGTTCCTCGACGGAGCCAGGGCGCGCTGGCGGGTGACCGAGACGCCTGCGGCCGAGCTGCCCCGCGGCGGCGTCTTTCGCCTGCTCGCTAAGAGCCTCTAACACAATGAGGTCTCGTCGACGGGGGTGCGATGGGTGGTGCGAGGCAAGGACGCAGGGAGCGCCGATATGCAGGTCATATCGGCGCGACTGAGGACGCCGCCTCGCGCCGCCCAGCGCGCTCCGGCGGCACAGTTTTCAATGTGTTAGAGGCTCTTAAAAGTACGCTTGAGCGTGGTGGCCCGTCTTCGTAGCTGGATCGCCCCGCTCACCGCGAACAGGCGACTCGTGGTCGCGCTCGAGCTGACCGCCCTCGCAGTCTTCCTCGGTGCGCTCGGCTGGGCGCTGCGAGACGTCTGGGCGGACGCCGGCCCGCGCCTGCGCCACGCCGACCTCGTCGACCTCGCGCTCGCGCTTACGGTTCTCGCCGCCTATTACCTCGTCTTCATCCTCGGCTGGATGCGGATCCTCGTCGCCTACGGAATCCGGATCCCGTACCGCGTCGCCCTCCAAGCGGAGATGCTCTCGATGCTCGCGAAGTACGTCCCGGGCGGAGTCTGGACGCCCGCGGCCCGCGTGGTCGCGCTGCGCCGGCTCGGTGTTCGCGATACGCCCCTGATCCTCGCATCGGTGCTGCTCGAAGCGGGTCTCTCGGCCGTGGCAGGCGTCGGCGTCTTCGTGGTCGGACTGGCGTTCGTGGATGGCGTCGACGCGCCGCTACTGCCGATCGCCGCCTTCGGCGTCCTTGTCGCCGTGTTGCTCTATCCGCCGATCTTCCGTGCGGTCGCCTCGCGGCTGCTCCGGCCCTTCGGCGCGCACGAGGTGCCGGGTCTGCCTGCTCGACAGGCGATCACGCTGCTCGGCTTCTACGCTTGCACCTGGCCGCTCGGTGGCCTCGCGCTCTTCTTCCTGCTCCGCTCGGTCGGAGGCGATCCGGCGCTCGCGTCGATCCCGTTCCTCGGCGGGGCGAGCGCGATCGGCGCGATCGTCGCGGTGCTCGCGATCTTCGCGCCGTCGGGGCTCGGCGTCCGCGAGGCCTCGGTCTACGGGCTGCTGCTCGCCGTCGCAGTGGAGGGTGTCGCGCTCGGCGCAATTGTCCTCAACCGGCTCGCGATCACCGTCGTCGAGGCGGCGCTGCTGCTCGTCGGCGTGCTCCTGATCCGCGCTCGACCGGCACACGTCGAGAGCGAGCCGGAACCGCCGCCCGAGAGCCAGCCCTCGCGCGCCTGAGCATTACTCGGCCCAGGGGCCCAGGCCGCCGATCCGCTCGATCGTGATCCGCGTGCGGTAGCCGGGCGGCGGATCGGGCATCGGCGGGAAGTCGGTTCTCGGTCCGACGTAGACCTGGGCGAGCTCGCGGAGGTGCTCCGGCGCGCCACCCGTCTCGATCCGGGCGGTCCCGTGGACGACGAGGTAGTGGCGCATCCCGACCGCGTTCGCGCCGGGCGCCTCGAAAGTGAGCGTCACGCGCGGATCGCGCTCGATGTTGCGGAGCTTCTGCTGCCAGGAAAGATGCGCCCCCACGAGCGTGTCGCCGTCGAGCCCGACCCAGATGCAGCTCACTGCGGGCTCCCGTCCTTGTTCAGCGTCACGAGATGCGCGAGCGCGTCCGACTCGAGCACGGCCCGGGCTTCGGGATGCAGGACGCTCACTGGCCTAGCTGCTCGACCCGGGGTTGACGCGGGTTCCCGAGCTATGCCCGCCCCAGCGCCGAAACGCCTCGGCAGCGGATCCGAGCCCGCCGAGCACGCGGAACAACCCCAGAGCGAGGACGTAGAGGATCAGGATCGCGATCCAATCTCGCATCGATGCCTCCTTTGGCTTCCTTCCGAGTCTACTCCGGCAGGGCAGGGAGGCCCGGCGCGGCGTCAGATCGTAGGATCGCGGCGTGTCGGCCTGGACGGATCCGCTCTGGCTAGCCGAGGCGCACGAGTGGATCGGCGAGCAGGTGGCTCGGCTCGGCCTGGACATCGTGGGCGAGACCGACCAGCATCACATCCAGCCGTGGGCGACTGTGCTGCGGGTGCCGACCGAACGCGGCGATGTCTACTTCAAGGCGAACGCGCCCGCGCTCCGGTACGAGGCGGCGCTCGTTGCGCTGCTCGCCGAACGCCGGCCCGACTGTGTGCCGGCGCTCCATGCGGTCGACCTGGAGCGCGGCTTCATGCTGATGGCAGACGCGGGGACGCGCCTGCGCGAGCTCGTCGAGCGCGAGCGAGACCTGAGTCGCTGGCTCGAGGTTCTGCCGCTCTACGCCGGCCT
>JACCRW010000275.1 GCA_013813345.1 Actinomycetota bacterium | reverse complement strand
CCGAGAAGCGGCCGGTCGCCGCGGGTCGCGTCCCGCCGGCGCGGGCGCTCGAGTTCGGGCTCGTGCTCTCCGCCCTCTCGTTCGTCCTCCTCTCGAGCGTGGTCAACATCTTCGCGGCCGCGCTCGCCCTGGTCGGCAACCTCTTCTACGTGCTCGTCTACACACGCTGGCTGAAGCGGACGACCACCCAGAACATCGTGATCGGCGGCGCCGCCGGGGCCGTGCCGCCGCTCGTCGGCTATGCCGCCGCGACCGGAAACCTCGCCCTGCCCGCGGTCTGGCTCTTCCTGATCGTCTTCCTCTGGACGCCGCCGCACTTCTGGGCGCTGGCACTGCTGCTCAAGGAGAGCTACGCCGCCGCGAAGGTGCCGATGCTCCCGGTCGTCGGCGGCGAGCGCGAGACGACCCGGCAGATCGTGCTCTATTCGCTCGTCCTGGTCGCGTTCACGCTTGCGGTTGGATTCTGGTTCGGCCCGATCTACGTGGGAGCCGCCGTCGTGCTCGGCGCGTTGTTCCTCTTCCTTGCCTGGCAGCTCCGGCGCGAGCCGAGCCGCCGCCGCGCCGCGCTCCTCTTCCACTACTCGCTCCTCTACCTGGCGCTCCTCTTCGTCGCGGCCGCCGTCAACCCGGTGGTGCTCTAGTTGGACCTGACACCCGAGCAGGAGCGCAAGAACCTCGTCCTCGGCTGGCTCCTCTTCGGCGTCTTCGTGCTCCTCTTCGCCGGCACCGTCGGAGTCGCGCTGCTCTACCTCGCGCTCGACTAGCGCTGTGGATCACGCTTGGCTCGACTGGGTGCGCCGACTGCAGGCGATTGCCCAGAACGGCCTCCTCTACTCCGACAGTCCGTTCGATCGCGAGCGCTATGAGGCGCTGCGCGCGGTCGCAGCCGAGATCGGCGCCGCCGACGGCGCCGAGCCGGAGCAACTCGCCGCGACCTTCGCTGCGCAGGGCGGCCAGGCGACGCCGAAGGTCGACGTCCGCGCGGTGGCCTTCCGCGAGGGTCGAATCCTCCTCGTCCGCAACCGCGACGATGGCCTCTGGTCGCCGCCGGGAGGATGGGTCGAGGTCGGCGAGCGCCCCAGCCAAGCCGCGGAGAAGGAGCTGCGGGAGGAGTCGGGATTCTCGGGGCGAGCGGTCAAGCTCGTAGGAATCTACGACCTCGATTTGCGGTCGCGCCCAAGGTGGCCGTTTCATGGCTTCACGCTGGTGATTCTCTGCGAGCTCGAGTCGAGCGAGCCAGGGCCTCTCCATGGGGCGGAGATCGACGCCGCCGACTTCTTCGCCGAGGAAGCGCTGCCGGCGCTGTCGATTCGGCTCGCAGCCGAGCAGATCCGCACGGCCTTCGCACACGAGTGCGACCGCACGCTGCCGAGCGTCTTCGACTGAGCTTGTGTTGGCACAACACAAGCTGTTCGAGCGCGGCTTCGTTGCGCAGGCCGAAGGGCGCTTGTGTTTCTGAAACACAAGGTCTCGCGTACGCTCGCCACGTGAACGGCGACGGGATCTTACTCGCTCGGCCCGAGACGGTTGGGCCGGGGATCCCGCTCGCGGTCAAGGATCTCTTCGACACGGCCGGATTGGCGACGACATACGGGTCCGGCATCTTCGCCGACCACGTACCGAGCGCGACGGCCCCAGCAGTCGCGGCGCTCGAGGAGGCCGGCTACGCCCTCCTCGGGAAGACGAACCTGCATGAGTTCGCTTACGGCACGACCTCGGAGAACCCGCACTTCGGCGCCGTCCCCAATCCGGCCGCGCCGGGGCGGGTCTCCGGCGGGTCGAGTGGCGGCTCGGCAGCCGCGCTCGCCGCAGGGCTCGCCGACGCGGCGCTCGGCACCGACTCGGCCGGCTCGATCCGGATTCCAGCGGCGTGCTGCGGAGTCGTCGGCTTCAAGCCGACCTACGGGCTCGTCTCGCTGGAGGGCTGCTGGCCGCTCGCTGCGAGCTTCGATACGGGTGGGCCGATGGCTCGAGAAGTCGCCGGCTGCGAGGAGCTGCTCGAGCCCCTCGCCGCGGACTACAAGCCCGCGCCCCTCGAATCGCTGGCGGAGCTCGAGGTCGCTGTCGCTTGGACGGAGCTCGCCGATCCGCTCGTGCGCGCGCGCGTCGAGGCGGCGGCCGCCCACTTCCCGCGCCGCCGGGTCGTCGAGCTCCCGTTCCCCGACCCTGCCGTGTACGCGCCGTTCATGCGCGAGGTCGCCGACGTCCACCGCGAGCTCTTCGCCCAGAACGCGGAGAGCTACGGCGAGGACGTGCGGATCAAGGTCGAGCGCTGCCTCGACGTGCGCGACTCCGAGGCGGAGCGAGGGATGCGGCGGCGCGCGGAGTACGCGGACCGGATGAGCGAGGCGCTCGACGGCCTCGACCTCGTGCTGACGCCGACCCTGCCGATCGTCGCGCCACGGCTCGGCGAGGGCGGCACCGGCGACCTCGAGGTGCGCGAGTCGCTGATCCGCTTCACGTTCCCGTTCTCAGCGCTCGGCTGGCCCGCGCTGGCGCTCCCGTGCGGCGCTGCGGAGGACGGCCTCCCGGCATCCGTCCAGCTCGCAGGCAGGGCAGGCGCCGATGTGCTCGTGCTCGCCGCGGGCCGGCTGCTCGAGGCGGCGCT
>JACCRW010000255.1 GCA_013813345.1 Actinomycetota bacterium | reverse complement strand
CACGACGACTGGCGGCTCCCCGACCCGATCGGCCAGCCACTCGAACGGGTGCGCGAGATCCGCGACGAGATCGCTCGTCGGGTCGAGGAGCTCGCGTCCCGCCTCGACGGACGGCAAAGCGGCTCTGCTTGAATGGACGAGTGGCGACGACGGTCGAGGAGCTCGAGAACGACACAGTCCGGCTGACGGTCGAGGTTCCGGCGCACGACGTGCACCACGCCGTCGAGCACGCCACCGACGACCTCGCCGCGTCGGTCAAGATCCCCGGTTTCAGACAGGGCAAGGTGCCGAGGCCGATCCTGCTCCAGCGGCTCGGCAAGGAGCGGATCTACGCCGAAGCGGTCGACAGCCACATCTCCGGCTGGTTCTGGAACGCCGCCGCACGCGTCCGGATCCGCCCAATCGCACAGCCGCGATTCGACTACGAGCTGCCGACAGAGGACTCCGCGGATTGGCGCTTCCAGGCGACAGTGCCCGTGCAGCCGAAGGTCGAGGTCGTCGACTGGACGACGCTCGAGGTCGGCCGCCCGGAAGCCGAAGTTCCGCAGGAGCTCGTCGAGCAGGAGCTCGAGGCGCTGCGGGACACTGTCGCCGAGCTCGTCCCCGCCGGCGATCGCGCCGCCCGGAACGGCGACACGCTCGTCGTCGACCTGATCTCGCCGAACGGCGACGAGCAGCGCGACACCGTCGTCGAGCTCGGTGCCGGCCGCCTCGTCGACGAGGTCGAGACCGCCCTGCGCGGCAGCTCGGCGGGCGAGACGAAGAGCGTCACCTACGAGCTCGCCGACGAGACGAGCGCGGCGGTCGAGATCAACGTCAAGGAGATCAAGGAGAAGGTGCTGCCCGAGCTCGACGACGAGCTTGCGCGCTCCGCGAGCGAGTTCGACACGCTCGCCGACCTGCGCGCCGACATCGAAAATCGCCTGAGCGAGCAGCTCACGGCTGAGATCGAGAACGCTTTCCGGGCGAATGCCGTCGACACGCTCGTGCGCGAGTCGAAGGTGAACCCGTCCGGGCCGCTCGTCGAGGCCCGCGCACGCGAGCTCTTGAACGGCTTCGTCCGCTCGCTCGAGCGGCGCGGGATCGCGGCCGAGACCTACCTCGAGATCACGGGGCGCACGCCCGAGCAGCTCGTGGAGGCGATGACCGCGGAGGCAGCTCTCTCGGTCGCGCGCGAGCTCGCCCTCGAAGCCGTTGCGGACAAGCTCGGGATCGCGGTCTCCGACGACGAGGTGCGCGTTCTCGTTCGCGAACAAGCCGAGGAGGCGGGCGAGGACGTCGAAGCCGTGCTCGAGGAGCTCTGGGAGAGCGGCCGGCACGAGGATCTACGCGAGGACATCCGGCTCCGGACCGCGCTCGATCGCGTGGCGGCGGAGGTCAAGCCGATCGCGATGGACGTCGCGGAGGCGCGGGAAGCGATCTGGACACCCGACAAGGAAAAGCCCGACACCGAAACGAAACTGTGGACCCCCGGTAGTAAGGAGCTTGCATGAGCCCGTTGATCCCGATGGTGATCGAGCAGACCTCGCGCGGCGAGCGCTCGTTCGACATCTATTCCCGCTTGCTGAACGAGCGGATCATCTTCCTCGGCACACCCGTCGACGACCAGATCGCGAACCTGATCGTGGCGCAGCTCCTGCACCTCGAGTCGGAGGATCCTGACAAGGACGTCCAGATCTACATCAACTCGCCGGGCGGCGTCGTCTACGCCGGACTCGCGATCTACGACACGATGCAGTTCATCAAGCCCGACGTGCAGACGACGTGCGTCGGGATGGCGATGTCGATGGGGTCGATCATCCTGATGGGCGGGACGAAAGGGAAGCGGTTCGCGCTCCCGAACTCGAAGATCCTGATCCACCAGGGCTCGGCCGGTTTTCATGGTCAGCCGACCGATATCGAGATCCAGGCCAAGGAAGTGATCAGTCTGAAGCGCCTCATGGAGGGAATCACGTCCAAGCACACCGGCCAGCCGTTGGAGCGCGTCGCGAAGGACATGGACCGCGACTACTACATGACCTCCGCGGAAGCGGTCGAGTACGGGATCATCGACCGCGTGATCGAGCACCGCTAGCAACTCGCCACTAGCCGATTCCCCGAATCCGAGGTACAACCAGACATGGCCCGAGCATCCGATGGCAACGAGCAGCTCCTCTGCAGCTTCTGCGGCAAGAGCCAGCGGCAGGTCAAGAAGCTGATCGCCGGGCCCGGCGTCTACATCTGCGACGAGTGCATCGATCTCTGCAACGAGATCATCGACGAGGAGCTGACCGCCCCGACCCAGCTCGATCTCGACAACCTCCCGCGCCCGCGCGACATCTACTCGGT
>JACCRW010000028.1 GCA_013813345.1 Actinomycetota bacterium | reverse complement strand
GAATCAGCTTGTAACCGACATCGCGCACCGTCACGAGCCGGGCCGGGTGCGACGGGTCGGCCTCGATCTTCTGGCGCAGGTTGTAGACGTGGACGTCGCACGCGCGCGCGTCCCCGACGTAGAGCGTGTCCCAGAGGTGCTCCATCACCTGCGCGCGCGAGAAGACCTGCTCCGGCCGCTCTGCCAGGAAGACGAGTAGCTTCAGCTCGGAGCGGGTGAGCTCGACGGGAGTGCCGTCGATCTCGACGCGGTGGCGAGCGAGGTCGATCCTGAGCCCGCCGAGCTCGCGGACGGCGCCGTTCACAGCGGCCCGCTCGAAGTCGCGGCGGCGCAGGATCGCGTGCACCCGGCCCACGAGCTCCGCAACCGAGAACGGCTTCGTCACGTAGTCGTCGGCGCCGACCTCGAGGCCGAGCACGCGGTCGAGCTCGGCATCCTTCGCGGTCAGCATCACGATCGGGACGATGCTCTTCGTCCGCAGGCGCCGGCAGACCTCGGTGCCGGACAGCCTCGGCATCGTGATGTCGAGGACGATCATGTCGTACGGCTCGCGCTGCGCCGCCTCGAGCGCTGCCTCGCCGTCCGCCACCGCGTCGACCTCGTAGCCCTCGGCCGAGAGCGCATACGCGAGCGCGTCGACGATGTCCTGCTCGTCGTCGGCGACCAGGATCCGGCCGGTCATCCCGGTCTCCTCGCGAGCGGGAGCGTCACCGCGGCGCGCGTGCCTTCGCCCGCCTCCGAGTGCACCTCGATCGTCCCGTTTAGGGCGTCGACCGCCTGACCGACGATCGCGAGACCGAGACCGAAGCCGTTCGCATCGCGTGTCTGCCCACGATAGAAGCGGTCGAAGATGCGGGGTTGTTCCTCCTGGCGGATCCCCGAGCCCGTGTCGACGAGCTCGATCGAGACGCGCTCGTCGTCGAGCGCCCGGGCGGTGATCGTGATCCGACCGCGCTTGGTGTGCTTGGCCGCGTTCGCCGCCAGGTTCGAGAACACCTGGTCGACGAGATCGCGCTCGGCGTGGACGAGGAGCCCGGGCGGACAGACCACCTCCACCTCGACCTCCTCGGCGGCGCCGAGGGAGACGGCGATCTCCTCGAGCAGCGGGCAGAGCTCGACCGGGGAGCGGCGCACAGCCTCCTCGCCGGTCTGGGCGCGGGCGAGCACGAGCAGCGAGCGGGAGAGCCGTGCGAGTCGTGACGATTGGCGGTCGATGATCGCGAGGAAGTGATCGCGGTCGGCAGGCCGATCCTTCGCGCCCTGCTGGAGCACCTCGACGGCGCCGGAGATCGCGGCCACCGGTGTCCGCAGCTCGTGGGCCGCGTTGGCGACGAACTCGCGCTCGATCCGCTCGCGGAGCTCGAGCGCCGAGACGTCGGTGACGACGAGGAGGGCGCTGCGGAAGCCCTCGCCCGCCGGGATCCCGTAAAGCGTGTAGTAGCGATCGGCATCAGGCGAGACGCGAGCCCGGGCGACATCGCCGTCGGCGCCGAAGAGGCCGGCGCAGAAGCCGCGGAGCGGGAAGTCCGGCCAGGGATCCGGCAGCGTCTCTCCCTCGGCGAGTCCGTCGAGCAGGCGCAGCGCGGCGTCGTTCGCCGCCTCCACACGGAGTTCGGAGTCGATCGTGACGACGCCCTGATCGAGTCGCTCGAGCGTTCGGCGCAGCCGCAGCCGCTCGGTCTGGATCCCGGTGAACGACTCCTGCAGGTGCACCCGCATCCGGTTGAAGGTGTCCGCCAGCATCCCGATCTCGTCGGCCAGGCGCGAGTCGATCCGGCGCGAGAAGTCGCCGGTCTCGATCGCCTGCGCGGCCTTCGCGATCCGGTGCAGGCGCCGTGCGGTCAGGGTTGCGATCGCGAGACCTGCGAGGCCGCCGAGCAGGATCGCCCAGCCGACGGCCGAGGCGATCTGGTCGCGGATCATCGTCATCGTCGATCCGTAGCCCGGCTGGAGCGAGTAGGTGAGGAGCGCGGCGGCCGAGCCCGATGGCATCGGCAGCGCGACGACGGTGACGCGTCCCTGGTCGTAGCTCTCGACATAGCGCCGCCCGTCGAGAGCCGTCCGGACCGCGATCTCGGTGTCCGGGATCGAGGCGAGCTCCGTCTGGGCGACGCGGTCGGGAGTGATCGGTCGGCCGGCGTCGTCGAAGAGGAAGAGCGCGAGCCGGCGGCGCGCGGCGACTGTCGGCAGCGCCTCGGAGATGTTGCCTCGCTCGACCGCCTTCTGGAGCGCGACGTTCGCGGCCACGCTCGCCTCGACTGCACGAGCCTCCGCGTCGGCGCGGAAGGCCGTCTCCGACTGCTTCGTGATCCCCTGAGCGACGAGCACGGCAGTGAGCGCCGCGATCACCGCGAAGGCGAGGCCGAGCCACCACCTCATGCTGAGAGACCAGGTGCGCACGGCGATGGTATAGCCGCTTTCCTGCACTCGAAAGCCTCGCCCGTAGCCTGCGAGCGCTTCTTCAGAAACCCGTAAGGAGCGTCACGTCCGCCGGGTGAGCGAATCCTCATCGGAGCGACACAGCTGGCTCACATCCTGCGTCGAGCTTGAGTCTGAGCTAACCACCTTAGGAGGAAGACGTGAGGACCATGACCATCGAACGACCCGATCGATCGCTCTACCGGCTTCTCGCCGCGGC
>JACCRW010000251.1 GCA_013813345.1 Actinomycetota bacterium | reverse complement strand
ACCCGCTGCCGGTGCGATCGCGAACGCTGCCAGCACGGCGGCGGCCGCGACGAGCACCGAGCAGAACGAACGACGGCTCCGTCCTCGCTTCGATAGGCGGCCGGCTTGGCCGCTCCTGCCCGTCTAGATGAGTAGTTCCACGGCTTTGTAGGGAGGGGCGGGAGCCAGGTCGAAGTCGGCGGTGCCTATTCGCACCGTCGACGTAAGGGGGCCACGATGCTCGCCGACCTCGACCTGTTGCTGATTGCGGTGTTCTGCACCGCCGACGATCTCCTGCCTGAGCGGCCCAGAAACGCCAGGCGTAGCCTGACCGACGCGGAGGTCGTGACGCTCTGCGTTGCCCAGGCGATCATGGGGGTGCCGTCTGACGAGCGGTTTCTGCGGGTTGCCCGCAAGCGGCTCGCGCATCTGTTTCCGCGGCTGCCGAAGCGGCCCGGCTACCACAAGCGGCGCGAGAGACTCGCGGACACAATCGAGGCGTTGATCGGCGAGTTCGCTCGCGACAGCCCCGGCTTCCACGACGACCTGCTGCTGGTCGACTCGACCCCGGTCGAGTGCGCCCGCTCGCTCGAGACGACCCGGCGCAGCCAGCTCGCGGATGCCGCCGACTACGGCTACTGCGCCAGCCACAGCCGCTTCTTCTGGGGCTTCCGCCTCCATGGCCTCTTCGCGCTGGACGGCACCCCACGCGCCTTGGCGCTCACCTCTCCGAAAGCCTCCGAACGCGACGTCTGCCTGCAACTGCTCCAACGCTGCGAGCGGCACGGCCCGATCGTCGTTGTCGCTGACAAGGGCTACGCCGGCCGCGAGTTCGAGCAGGCCGCCAGCGACCTCGAGACCACGATCGCCCGCCCCCGCCGCAAAGACGAGCCCCTCGGCGGCCCCCACCTGGCCCCGATCCGACAACGAATCGAATCGATCTTCCAGACCTGCAAAGACCTACTCACCCTGGAACGACACGGCGCCCGCACCCTCCACGGCCTCCGCGCCCGCATCAGCAGCCGCTTCCTCGCGCTCGCCGCCGCCATCAGCCTCAACCACCGACTCGGCCGCCCACCACGCGCCCTCGCCGACTACACAGCCTGAGCGTGGAACTACTCATCTAGTCGTCGTCCTTCTCGCGGTCGCCCTTGTCGCCGCGGTTCTTGCCGAGCTGCGCCCGGATCTCGCCGCCCGGGAACATCGTCGTGTGCACGTTGGCATATGTCTTGCCGGCTCGGATTGCAGCGAGCAGCTCCGCGAACTCTCCCGAGTTGATTCCTTGTGCTCGCGCACCGGCCGTCGCCGCGATCGGCGGACTCACGTCCGCTGCCACGATCGTGCCGCTGACCGTTCCGTTTGCAGCGGGGCATGCCTGGGTTCCTGCCG
Organism: Actinomycetota bacterium; assembly: GCA_013813345.1. Lineage (GTDB taxonomy): Bacteria > Actinomycetota > Thermoleophilia > Gaiellales > Gaiellaceae > Gaiellasilicea. Next base: position 2,421 of record JACCRW010000251.1, on the reverse strand, counting down.
GACCGTTGCCGAGGTTCGAGCACAGGAAGACGGAGATCCCGCCGTTGACCGACCGCTGCCCGAAGTGGATGTGCGCCTGCTGGACCGCTGCCTCGAGATCGCGGTAGCTGAGCCTGTACTCGATCTTCGAGTTGTCCACGATCCTCGCCTCGAACTCGCCCGAGCCGCGCGACGACACGGACGGAACCTCCTGATAGCCGATCAGCTTGCCGTTCGCGTTCTTGGAGCCGCTGTCGGCGAGCGCGAACGAGCCGAGACCGAGCAAGAGCACGCCGCCCAAGCCGGCGAACAGCATGAGCTTCCGCATACCTGTCCTCCCTTCCCCTAGCATTGCCTAGAAGTGCCGTAGACCTCTACGGGGCCGAGCGAGATTCGGTTTCAGGCGACCGCGAGCTCGCCCGTCAGATGCGGCGCGAGCATGGCCTCGATCCGCGGTGCGCTCGTCCGGCCGTCGATCCTCGCGACTGCCTGCTTGCCCTTGACGAGGACGAGCGTCGGCACGATCTCGACCTTGAACTGCTCGGCAAGCTCGGGGCTCGCATCGATGTCCACGCGGCGGATCCGTAGCCGAGAGCGTTCCTTGCGCGCGAGATGCGCCAGGAGGCTCTCCATCCGCCGGGCGGGACCTGAGCGTTCGGACCAGAAGAACACGAGTAGCGGGCGCACGTCCTCGATCACGTCTTTCTCCTCCTGGGTGATGCAGCGGGGTCTCGTGTTGTATGTCCAGCAAACGCCCGACCGAAACTAGACTGCTCGCGTGGGGGACTGGTACTCGATCGGGGTCGCGCTCGGCGTCGGGGTCGCGCTCGGTGCGCTCTTCGCGGGGATGCTCTCGGCGACGCCGCTCGGACGGCTCGCCGCCGTCGTGCTCGCCGGAGTCGCGGGCGGGCTCGCAGGAGTCTTGATCGACGACACCGCCGAGCTCGTTGCGGGCGCGCTCGCCGGGCTCGCGGGGGGCGCCGCGGCCGTTGTTGTCGTCGCCGGTGCGCTGCGGCGGGGCGGCACCAGAGCCGGCCTCGCGCTGATCGTCGCGGGAGCGGCGATCGTGCTCGCCGCACTGGCCTTCATCCCCGTCGTCGGCTATCTCGAGGCGGTCGCGCTTCCGGCGCTCGCCGCCAGGTTGCGCCGGACCCAGGCCGACCGGTACGCCGGCCTCCGCTCGCTTGCCAGAGACTAAGGTGGCCCGGCCGGCCACGAGCGACGGCCGCTGGCGACCGATCTGCGGCGCCATGCGGCGTCCTCAGTCGCGCCCATATCTGACTCGATATGAGCGCTTCCTGCATTCTTGCCTGGCTTGCAGCTCGACCGCCATCGACTCGCCGTCGTGACCGGACGAGCCACCAAGCTCATCCTGATCGTGATCGACGGGCTGACGCCGTCGATGTTCGAGCAGGTGGTCGGCGACGGCTCGGCGCCCGCGCTCGCCGTGCTCGCCTCGCACGGCAGCTACCGGCGCGCGATCTCGACCTTCCCCTCGCTGACCCCCGTCTGCCTCTCGACGCTCGTCACGGGCGCCCATCCCGACGTTCACGAGATCCCGCACCTCGTCTGGTATCACCGGGGCGAGGAGCGGCTCGTCGAGTACGGCTCCTCGTTCGGGGCGGTGCGCGCCGCCGGAACCCGGCGTTCGCTCCAGGACACGGTCTACGAGCTGAACGCGAGTCACCTCGGCACGGGCGCGGTGACCGTCTACGAGGCGCTCGAGGACGCCGGCCTGACGACGGCTGCGGTCAACATCACGTGCTACCGGGGGCGAACCCCGCACCTGCCGACGGTGCCGATCCTGACTCGCCCCGCCTACGGACCGAAGCGCTTCTTCTTCTACAACCTCTTCGAGTCGGACGTGACCGGGGCGCCGCTCTCGGTGCGCAACCGGCCCGCCGGAACGATCGATGCCTACGCAGGCGCCGTCGCCCGCTGGCTCGTGACGCGGGACGGCTTCGACTTCCTCGTCTACTACCTCTCGGACTACGACTACGCCTCTCACCTGCAGGGGCCGGATGCGGCGCACGAGGCTCTTGCGCGCTGCGACGAAGCGGTGGCGTCGCTGATCGCGGCGGCGGGCGGCGAGGAGGAGTTCCTCGAGCGCTACGCCGTCGTGCTCTGCGCGGATCACGGGCAGACGTCGGTGAGCGAGGTCGCCCGACTCGAGGATGTCTATCCCGAAGCGCTCGTGACCGCATCGAATCGCGCCGGGATGGTCTACGCCCCTCTTCTTTCAATGGGCGAGCTGCGGCCGCTGGCGGCGCGCCTCGACGGGCACGAGTCGGTGGACGTCGTCCTCTACCGCGAGGGCGACGAGGCGATAGCGCGACGCGACGGCGAGGAGCTCCGGTTCGGGCGAGACGAGACGAGTTTCGCGACCAGCGGCGACGCGTCGATCCTCGACCATCCGAACGGGCTCGAGCGGGCCTGGGCCGC
>JACCRW010000239.1 GCA_013813345.1 Actinomycetota bacterium | reverse complement strand
GTCGATCGTGTCGTTGCCCGATCGCCCGCGGATGAGGTCCTCGCCATTGCCGCCGTTGAGCGTGTCGTCGTCGGCGCCGCCGAAGATGCGGTCGTTGCCGTCGTCGCCGTTCACGGTGTCCTTGCCGCGGTTGCCGTGGATCCGGTCGTTGCCGTCGCCGGCGTTGACAGTGTCGTCGCCCGCGAGGGCGACGATCCGGTCGCGCTCAGACGTGCCTGTGAGCGTGTCGTTGCCGTTCGTGCCCTTGATCACGTTGACGTTGTGCGCGAGCGCCGCGCCGGTCACGACGAGCAGCGCGAGCGCGGCGAGCGCTCCGACAATCCCCTTGGTGCTCTTCATTTGATCCCCCTCGATTTGTTCGAGCTGACCGGGCGATCCTTTCCGGTCCCTGTCAGCCGGCCGTTCGCCGAACGTAAAACGCTCGTAAAACCTCAGGCGCGCGTGAGCTCGGAATCGGAGAGGGCAAGGTCGGCGGGGCCGGCGAGCGGCAGCCGGACGGTGAAGACCGTCAGCCGCCCCGGCGAGCTCGTCGCCTCGACCGATCCGCCCATGCCCTCGGCGAGCTCCTTCACGATCGCGAGCCCGAGCCCGGTGCCGACGGGTCGCTCCCGCCCGTAGCGCGAGTAGAGATAGAAGCGCTCGAACGCCCGCTCCAGCTCCTCAGGGCGTAGCCCTGGGCCGGTGTCCTCGACGCGGAGCTCGCCGGGCTTCGCGTGGACGCGCACCGAGCCGCCGGTCGGCGCCAGGCGGAGGGCGTTCTCGACGAGGTTCGAGACGATCTGGAGCGTCCGGTCGGCGTCTCCGAGCGCGGCGGCCTCGTCAGAGCCGACCACCTCGAGCGTGACGCCGAACTCGCCCGCCTGGCTCTCGTAGCGGCGCAGCGCGTCGCGGGCGATCGCGCGGAGGTCGATCCACTCGCGGCGGACGCTGAACTCGGCCTTGCGCATCCGGGCGAGGTCGAGTACGTCGCCGACGAGGCGTTCGAGCCGGCGCGACTCGCGGACGATCGTCGCGGCCGCTTCCTCCGCGGGCAGTACGCCCTCGCGCAGCCCCTCGGCATAGCCCCGGATCGCCGTGAGAGGCGTCTTCAGCTCGTGGCTGACCGAGAGCAGGAACGCGCGCTCGGCCTCCCGCGCCTTCGCGAGCTGGACGGCGACGTCGTTGAAGCTCTCCGCGAGAAGGGCCAGCTCACGCGGGCCCCCAACAGGCACGAGCCGGGGCTCGGCGGCGGAGTCTGCTAGCCCTCGGGTCGCCTCGGCCACGCGCCGGACCGGTCTCGCGATCGCGCGCGCCAGCAGGAACGCGATCAGCGCCGCGAGCATCGCCGTCACGACGGCGGCGAAGATCAAGCCCTCGACGTGCGGGCGCCAGGCCGAGTTCGTCGAGCTCGCCGGGCGCAGGAGCACGAACCCCTTGCCGCGAACGAGTCGCGCCGCGTAGAGGTAGCGCGTTCCGTCCTGCTCGAGCGTCCCGTCGAGCCGCGCGCCGCGCCGGAGCTCCGCCGCGCGCTCCGGCGGCAGGAGCGGGGAGGAGCCGTCGAGTGGAACCTGGACGACCCGCTCGTCCTGACGCTCGAGGAACTCCTGGAGCGAGCGCAGGCGCCCAAAGGGCAGGATCGCCTCGCGCTCTCGCTCCACGAGCAGGTCGAACTGGGCCGAGACATCGCGCAGCGTGTTCCGCTCGACCGCCCTCCGGGTGAGGATCGCGCCGATCGCGAGCGCCAGCACGAGCGAGAGCAGGGCGACCAGGCCGATCGCCGCGAAGAGCCGTGCCCGGAGCGAGGCAAGCCTCACGAGACCGGCCTCACGGCTTTGTAGCCCGCTCCCCGAAACGTGCGGATCGCGTCCGGCCGGCCGAGCTTGCGCCGGAGCTGCGCGACGTGGACGTCGACTGTGCGCGTACCGCCCGCGTAGCTCATCCCCCAGACGCGATCGAGGAGCAGATCGCGCGAGACGACGATCCCGACGTTGTCGAGCAAGTAGGCGAGCAGGTCGAACTCCTTGCCCGTCAGCTCGACGGGCTCGCCGGCGACCGAGACCTCCCTGGCCTCGGCGTCGAGGGCAATGTCGCCGAGCTCGAGCTGCGCGGCGCGAGGAACGGGATCGCTGCGACGCAAGACCGCCTTCACCCGCGCGGCGAGCTCACGCGGCGAGAACGGCTTCGTCACGTAGTCGTCGGCTCCGACCTCGAGCCCGGCCACCCGGTCGACCTCCTCGTCGCGTGCGGTCAGCATCACGATCGGGACCTGCGAGCGGGAGCGGATCACGCGACAGACATCGAAGCCGTCCTGGCCCGGCAGGCCGACGTCGAGGATCACGAGCCGCGGCCGCACTCTCTCGAGGTCGAGCAGCGCCTCCTCGCCCGAGCGGACCCACGCGATCCGGTAGCCGCTCTGCTCGAGATACGCGGTGACGAGCGAGCCGATCGACTCTTCGTCCTCGACGAGCAGGAGCTGCGGCCCTGTGTTCACCCTCGGCGGAGGCTCATCTGCCGACGGCGCGAACCTCGCCGGCCGGGCTGTCGCCGTCGCGGATCACCGTCGCGACCATCCCGCGGCGGAGAGCGGAGAAGGAAGCGGGCCGACCGCGGATCGAGATCGCGGCGCCCGGTGCCACGGAGATCGTCACGATCGAGGCGTCCCGCTCGCGGAGCGTCAGGGAGCCGGGCGCCTTGTCGCGGATCACGCCGCGGTCGATCCGGTAGTCGTGCAGCGCTCCGCCATCCTTGACGAGCACCTCGGCGCGCACGAGATTCGGGCCGAAGAGGTAGCTCGCGAGCCCGTTCGGAAGGGCCTTCGAAAGAGCGAAGCCCGGTTGCGCCGCGAGCAGCACCGCGTTCGCGGCGAGCAGTGCCGCCACCACCCACAACGCCTTCGAGCGCTTCGTCGTCATCGGCGCATTGTCGCGCCCGATCGTCAGGGCCTCGTGCCCTCGATGTTTGGGCGGTGTAAAACCGCGCTCCTCGCGGCATCGCGTCGGGCCCGCAGCTCGCGGCCCGCGATCAGCGTCATCAGGAGCCCGGTGCCCCCCGAGACGAGGAACGCAAGCTGGGTGCCACCGAGATCCGTCAGGAAGCCCGCGAGCAGGCCGCCGACCGGCGCGAGCCCGGCGAAGGCCCAGAGGTAGAGGCTGACGACCCTCCCGCGCAGGTGGTCGGGGGCGCCGAGCTGAAGGATCGAGTTCGCATTCGACGTCCAGAGCGTGAAGCACGCGCCGGCCGCGAAGAGCAGGAGCGCGCACGCCCAGACGGCCGTGAGCGGAGCGATCGCGAGGAGCGAGACGCTGAAGCCGCCGGTGCCCGCCACGAGCACCTTCCAGCTCGCCCGGCCGAGCGCGGCGGTCAGCAGCGCCCCGACGAGGGCGCCGCCCCCGAAGAACGCCGAGAGGATCCCGAAGACCTCGGGCCCCGTCTTCAGCGTCTCCGAGGCCAGGAGTGGCAGGATCACGTGGAAGTTGAAGCCGACGGTGCTGACGACGGTGACGATCGCGAGGATCAGGCGAACGTGCGGGGTGCGGCGCGCATAGCGGAGCCCCTCTCCGATCGAGCGCAGGAACGACGGCGGCTCGGCGTCGCGCGCCACCGGCACGAGCTCCTCCTTCCGCATCAGGAGCAGCGACGTCAGGACTGCGAGGAAGCTCGCGGTGTTGATCGCGAAGCAGACGCCGACGCCGAAGGCGGCGATCAACACTCCGGCGAGCGAGGGGCCGACGACGCGCGAGGCATTGAAGAGGCTCGCGTTCAGGGCGACGGCGTTCGGCAGCTCGTCCCGGCCGACGAGCTGGAAGGTCAGCGCATGCCGCCCGGGGGCGTCGAAGACGAGCGCACAACCGCCGAGCGCGGCGAGCACGTAGACGAGCCAAAGCGTCGCGGAGTCGGTGAGGACGACGACGGTCAGGACGGCCGAGATGGCCATCGAGAAGAGCTGCGTCGTGAGGACGAGCTTGCGATTCTCGATCCGGTCGGCGACCACTCCCGCAAAGAGACCGAAGAGCGTGAACGGAACGAAGCGGCAGAAGGCGAGGATTCCGACCGCGAGCGGCGACGAGGTCAGCTCGATCACGAGCCACGCGAGCGCGATGTTCTGCATCCACGTCCCGATTACCGAGACGAGCTGCCCGGTAAAGAAGAGGCGGTAGTTGCGGTGCCGCTTCAGGCTGGCAAAGGTGCGGGCGTTCAGCGCGAGCAGGGCTGCGCTCACAGGAGCCGTCCCAGCGGCAGCAGCGCAGCCTCGATTGCCTCGAGCTCGGCCGGCTCGAGCCCCTTCAGGCGATCGGCGAGCCAGGA
>JACCRW010000237.1 GCA_013813345.1 Actinomycetota bacterium | reverse complement strand
GCGACGAGCGCGAGCAGCGTGCCGGTGCCCGAGCCGCCCCACTCCTCCTCGAAGAGGAGGCCGAAGATCTCGTGCTCGCGGAAGACCTCGACGACGTCCCAGGGGAACTCGTGCGACTCGTCGATCTCGGCGGCGCGCGGGGCAATCCGCTCCCGGGCGAGCGTGCGCACGAGCTCGCGGATCTCGCGCTGCTCCTCCGTCAGGACATCCCAGGCCATCGGCCCAGATTCTACGGTCGATCCTCAGCCGGCGTGCTCACGAGGTGGACGCAGGAAGACGGCATCGCCGCTGCCGGCAGAGAGTCAGGATCCGAGCGCTCGGTAGCAGAGCGGCGCGACGATCCGGACGTGCTCTTCGCCCACGGGCAGGACGCGGTGTGGGACTCGTCCGCCGAGCAGCACCACCGACTGCCCCGGCTCCAGCCGAACGTAGGCGGCGCCGTCGTCCGGACGCGCACGCAACTCCGGGAGCGGGTCCTCCACGCGCTCCGGGTAGAGGCAGAGCGCGCCGCCGGTCTCCGCTCGCGACTCCGAGGAGTCGTGTACGCAGGTAATCACGGCGAGATCGCACTCGTCGATGTCACGGTGCAGTCCGAGGTGATGGCCGGGACGGCGGTAATACGAATACGTGCCGGCGAGCCCCGACTGCGTCCACTCCATTCCGGTCAGCCGCTGCAGCAGGTCGAGAACGCGCGGGGAGTGGTAGAAGGCCTGCAGCGCCTCGCCGCCGGGCGCCGACTCGAGCCAGCGGTCGGGACTTCCTCCGCGCCAGATCTCCTCGTCCGGCTCGAGCGCACGCATCTCCGCTGCCGATCGGTGGCGCGCGACAGCATCCTGCCGGAGAGCCTCGAGACCGTCGCGGTCGAGGAGGTTTGCCAGGACCGCGCCGCGGCGTCCCAGCATTCCGAGCCCCAGCGTTCCGAGCGGGGGCGTGCTCAGCGGAAGTCCGTCGGCCCGAAGTCCGGTGGGGGGGTGAACACGACCGCCTGCACGACGGCGGCGAGCTCGGGTGGCAGGACGTCGAGTTGCAGCTCGGCGCCCTTCGCAAGCAGGTCGTCGCTCAACCGGATGCCGAACAGCCCCTCGAGGCGCTCCCGGGAACCGCTGATCGCGAAGCTCGGGCCGAAGGCCTCGGCGACCTCGAGCCCCTGAGCCTGGAAGTACGCCCTCGCCTGGTCGACTGCCTCCGGCGCCGGCAGCGCCTGCTCCACGTTCTCGGAGGTCGTCGGCTCGTTCTGGCCGAGGACGCCGCCGCCGGCCGGTCTGAGGACGACCTGGGCGGACAGCTTCACGATGCCACCGCCACGCGCGCCTCGGCCACGGACCGCCGTGCCGGCGTCTGCACGGCGAGCGCGAGGCAGCGATCCCCGTCCGCGAGCAGCAGCTGCTCGTGCACGCACCAGCTGAGGAACGAATCGAGCGCTGCCGCAGCTGCCGGAACGAGCGCCGCGAGGCGGCGGCGAGAACGGATCCGATCGCAGGCCAGGTACACGTCCGCCTGCCAGCCGGCGAGCGCGAAGGTCTCGCGGGACCCGTCAGGGCGATCGCGCACGAGCGTCAGGCCCTCAGCTCCGGCGGGTGACAGCCAGAGCGCACCGCGCGGGCCGCTCGCGATCCAGTCTCGAACGTACTCGATCACCGGGCGAGCGTAGCGCTCGGGCTCGCGCCCGTGCGCGTAACCGAAGTCGAAGTAGTAGGCGATTCGAGCAACGGCATCGTCCGAGAACGGATAAAGATGGCGGTAGGGCGTCAGCGGTCGCACGTCGATCATGCCGAAGCCGGCGGGGTCGTCGTGGTACGGGCTGAACCGGTCGAGGCGCACGGGGCCGCACGCGCAGGGCGGGTCGAGGAACTGGATTGCCTCGAGCAGCGGCAGCATCGCCTCGTAGTCTTCCGGCTCCTCGCCGGGGAAGCCGTAGAGCAGATTCCATTCGGGAGTGACGCCGAGCTCCCGGCACCACTTGAGCAGCTGAACGTTTTGCAGCGCGGTCGTCCCCTTCCGCATCAGGGCCAGCACGTGGTCGCTCATGCTTTCGATCCCGGGCTGCACGTGCCGAACCCCGGCCGCTGCGAGCTGCGCCACCTGGTCGTGCGTCAGGTTGGCCTTCACCTCGTAGAACAGGCTCACGTCGATCTCCTCCTCGACGAGGCGCGGGAGCAACGTCCGGAAGTAGCGCATGTCGAGGATGTTGTCGACGACGCTCAGGGATTCGGCGCCGTAGCGATCCTGGAGCCGGCGGATCTCTTCGATCGCGCGGTCGACGCTCTTGCTGCGAAACGCCATCGCGCCACCGTTGAGCCCGCAGAACGTGCAGTGATGCTTTGCGCCCCACCAGCAGCCCCGCGACGTCTCGAGCAGGTACACGGGCGTCACCTCGGCCGCAACCGCGCTTTCCTCGAGCGCGATGGCGAAGTCGTCGTAGTCGGGGAGCGGCAGCGCGTCGAGGTCGCGCACGAGTGCCGCCGGGCCGGTCGAGCTGGTCGCGTCGCCCAGCCGATGGACGACCCCCGGAACGCCGCTCACGTCATCCCCGGTTGCGAGACAGCGCAGGAGCGCGGGAAACGACTCGTCCGCTTCGCCCGAGCAGACGAAGTCGACGAAGGGGAAGTGCTGGTGCAGCGCGATGCCCATCTCCCCCTCCCAATTGGCCCCGCCGAACACGATCCGCACCTCCGGTTGCGCAGCCTTCACCCGGTGCGCGAGAGCGAGTGAGGCGAGGTTCTGCTCGAACGTGGAGGTGAAGCCGACGACCTCGTAGGCGCTCCAGTCGATCGAGCCGACGCAGTGATCGAGAAACGGCCCGCAGTAGGCGCGGACGCGCAGCACGCGTGCGACCGACTCGTCATCGAGCCGCCAGGTCTGCCTCAGGACTTCCTCGAGGTAGCGGGTATCGAGCGGCTTTCGCTCGCCGTAGAGCGACTCGGTGAACGTCCAGTCGCCGGCGAACGCCGTGTACGGCAGCTCGGACTGGATCCAGAGGTACTCGTGGAGGCCGACGAGACCGGCGAAGTCGAACGCGAGGTAGCGGAGGTCGCAAACGAAGCCGTCGCGCCGGAGCCGAGCCTGGAGCAGGCTCGGCCCTAGCGCCGGGCGCTCGAGCGCCGCGAACGGCATGCTGAGCAGGAGGACCCGCGGCTGGGCGGGCGCCCCTTCCCGCGCTCCCCTAGAGGTCCGGGTCGACATCCGTCTCGATGATGAGCTCTTCGAGTGCCGCCACCTCCTCGGCCGTCAGCGAGTCCTCGCTGCCACGGTGTCCGCCGGCCGGCTCCGACTCCTCGGCTCTCGGCGCGAGCTCCTCTCCCCTCGGCCCCACCGGAGGCGGTAGCGGGGTGATGGGCTCGATCGGCGGCCTGATCGGCTGAACCGGTCGGATCGGCTGAATCGGTTGAATCGGTTGAATCGGTTGAATCGGCTTGATCGGCACGATTGGCTGGACCGGCTGGATCGGTTGAATGGGCTGAATGGGCTTGATCGGCACGATCGGCTTGATCGGGCCGAGGCACCGCACCCGTGCCACCATTGCGGCCCGAGCCGCGTCGACGAGCCCGGTCCCCGTGGCGAGGTCAGGTCCCGCGACCGCGCGGTGTCCGCCGGTGGATGAGTTGCACGTCCCGCTCGTGACGTCCCGCGCCGTCGAGCGGAGGATGGCCTTCACCTCCGCAGGCGTCAATCGCGGACACGCCTGCTTGATCAAGGCGCAGGCGCCGGCGATCTGCGGCGCGGCGGCGGAGGTGCCGCTGAACGCGGCCCAACCGTCGTTCGGCGCCGTCTGATCGCCGTTCGGGTGTGCGCCACCTGCGAGGCTCTGGTCGATCGCGTCGTTCGGCTGGACGGGCAGCATGATGTAGAGCGCCCCCGGCTTCATCCCGACGAGCCCACACAGATCCGGCGCGTTCCGGCCGGGATAGATGTTGCTCGCGAAGCCGCTCGCATAGTCGGAGGCACGAAACGTCCCGTTCGGATTCATGAACGCGCCGCCCGCGGAGATCACGTCGGGGTGCTGTCCGGGGAACCCGAAGTGTCCGTTCCCGGCCGAGAACACGACGATGATGCCGCGGCTGACCGCGAGAGCGATTGCCGCCGCCAACGCCTGGTCGGCCGCGCTCAAGGGTGGGTTCTGCCTGCTCGAGCCCCAGCTGTTGCTGATGATGTGCGGCGAGAGCCCGGCGGCAGCGTTGAACGCCCCGATCGTGTTCACGAAGTTCACCTTCACCATCGTGAAATCCACATCGGGGGCGACGGCGAAGACGTTGGCCGACTCCCCCGTCCCGTGACCGCTCTCGTCGGCGTTGGGATTGGCCGTGGCCGGCCCCAGCACGACGGGCGAGGAGCGATAGCCGCGCTGGACGAAGAACGGGTGCCGGTACCACCCGCTGTCCACCATCACGACCTTGATCCCGCGTCCGGTGAAATTGGCCCGGTGCGCGCGATCGGCGTTCGTCGCGAGCGAGACGTCGCCGGGCACGCGCAGGTGCCAGTAGGTCTGCAGCGGCGCAAATGGGTTCTGGTGGAAGTACCGTGGCTCCTCGATCGCGACTCCTTCGATCACGTCGGCGAGCTGGCTGGCTGACGTGTCGACGTGGCCCGCAAGCGGCGTGTCGGTCGTCTCGATGAAGGTGGCGGTGTCCTCCTCCCCACCGTGTTTCAGCACCGGTCGCTCCTCGGTCGTCAGGTTCGTGCCGAAGACCTGCTCGTACAGCGAGGCGGGGCCTGCGATGTTGATCGTGAGCGGCGAGACATGGAGCACCTCGAAGCCGGCGGACTGGAGGCGTGCCGCGGCGCTCATCACGACGTGCTCGTCCGACGTGAAGTTGAGCGCGGTCTCTTCGGTGATCAGCGAGCCGGCATCGAAGATCGACACGCCCCCGATCGAGCGAGGTGAAGCCTGCGCGTAGACGGTCCTCGGCATCTCCCCCTGAGAGCGGCCGGTGCTGCGGGTCGTCGTTCGGCTGCGAGGCCGAGAGGCACGCGGCTTCGCCGAGGCCGTGCGTTGTCTAGCCATGGAATCCTCCTGTCTCGAGAGGCAGGCGCCATCCGGCCGACCTGCCGCTCACCGGTTTCCTGAGACCCCCGGTCAGCGCGGTACACCCAGAAGCAGACTCTGAGGCGCCAGCGCCGCAGTAACGATTCGCGCGATGCACCATCCGAGCCTCCGGTGGGAATCGATCGTTACCGGAGGCGAGATTCCCACAGCCGAAAACCGATGTCAAGAGCAACCGTTCGCGAACGCGGCAACGATCCCGCCGTGTGCGCCGGGAAGGAGCGGCGCTGGCTCGTGCTCAGGCGGCGACACGCCGCTAGGCTCGCGGCCGTGATCCTCGAGAACGGCATCGTCCGAACACTCGACCCTTCGCTGCCGACCTCGCGAGCTCTCGCGATCGCGGGGCCGCTCGTCGCGGGAGGGGTCGGCGTCCACGAGAGCGCGCTCGCGAGCCCGGAGACGATCGACCTCGGCGGCCGCTGCGTCCTCCCCGCGTTCACCGATTCGCACGTCCATTTTCCAACCTGGGCGCTCGCCCAGCGACAGGTGAAGCTCGACGGCTGCGGCTCACTCGAGGAGGCGCTCGCCCGGGTGGGTGCGGCGGAAACGCAGCCGGGCCGTTGGCTGCGGGGCTACGGCTGGCGGGACGGCGACTGGAGCCCGCCGACCGAGCCGACGAAAGAGACGCTCGACGAGGTCACCGGCGAGACGCCCGCGCTCTTCATCTCGAAGGACTACCACTCCGTCTGGCTCAACTCGGCCGCGCTCGCTCACGCGGGCGGCGACCTCGAGGTCAAGGGCGGCGTCGTCGAGCGCGACGAGCAGGGCGAGCCGACGGGGATCCTGCGCGAGGAGGCCGCGTGGCGGTTCCGCGACCGCTACGTCGTCACGACGCAGGACGAG
>JACCRW010000189.1 GCA_013813345.1 Actinomycetota bacterium | reverse complement strand
CTCCTCGGGCGCATCCGCGCAGTCCTCCGCCGCGTCGCACCTTCGGCGGGCGACCGCCTCGAGGTCGGCGACCTCGTTGTCGATCGGGCGACGAGGCAGGTCACGATCCGCAGCGAAGTGGTGCCGCTCGCCGGCAAGGAGTTTGCCCTGCTCTGCAAGCTCGCCAGCGATCCCCGCCGCGTCTTCACGAAAGACGAGCTGCTGCGCGACGTCTGGGGCTTCCGGACACATTGCCGAACTCGCACCTTGGACTCCCACGTCTCGCGGCTGCGCTCGAAGCTCGTCCGCTCGAGCGGCGACCGCTTCGTGGTCAATGTCTGGGGAGTCGGCTACCGGCTGATCGACTAGAGCATCGCCCCTTCGAGGCGCAGCAGCCGCTCCTTCACGTCGAGGCCGCCGGCGTAGCCGGTGAGGCTGCCGTTCGCGCCGACGACGCGGTGGCAGGGAAGCACGATCGGGATCGGGTTCCGGTTCATCACGGTGCCGACGGCGCGCGCGGCGCTCGGTGCGCCGACGCGGGCGGCGAGCGCGCCGTACGTCGTCGTCTGCCCGTACGGGACGCGCGAGAGCTCCTCCAGCACATGCCGGGCGAAGGGAGCGGCTACGCGCAGGTCGACGTCGAGCTCGAAGCTCTCGCGACGACCTCCGAAGTACTCGTCGAGCTGACGGTGAGCGCCCTCGACCGAGGCGTGAGAGCGGAGGACCCGCGGCCCGAAGGTACGCGCGAGCGAGTCGAGCTGCTGCTCCGGGTCCGGCTTGAACCAGACGCGACAGAGTCCGCGGCTGGTGGCGGCGACGAGGAGCGGGCCGATCGGCGAGTCGACGACGTCGAAGCCGACGTCGAGCAGATTCTCTGCGGCCGCGGCGTCTCGAAAGCGCCGGTCGAGCTCCGTGGTGACATTCATGACGTTCCTCCCGGTGGTGATTCGGTTTGGGCACGTAGACGACGGATTCCGGACGACGCGGCCTGGCGAGCCGCCTCCGGGCTCGAGCCGAGTGCGGTCGCGATGTCGTCGTAGGCGAGGTCGTAGGCATAGCGGAGCACGACGGCTGCCCGCTCGGTCGGTGGCAGCCGATCGGCCAGGTGTTCGATCTCGGCATAGGCAGGCCGCCCGTCGACAACCTGTAGCTCGGGTAACTCGTGGGCTGTCGGCCGCGTTCGGCAGCCGGTGTCGATCGCGATCCTGGCCGCGATCGTCAGCACCCAAGCGCGCAAGTGCTCGCCGTGCTCGAGCCGGTCGTAGGCGCGGAGCGCGCGGAGAAAGGTCTCCTGGAACGCATCCTCGGCGGCGTCGCGGGCCAGCCGCTTGCGCAGGAAGCCGAGCACGATCTCGCGCTGTTCGAGGTAGAACCGCTCGAACGGAGGAATGGCGGCCATTGCGCTCATCATCCTCCGAAACGTCCGTCGCCTCGTATCTGTGAGAGTTGCCGGATGCACATTTCCGTCGTTGGCCATGTCGAGTGGGTCGAGTTCGCCCGCGTCGAGGCGGTGCCACGGCCCGGCGGGATCGTTCACGCCCACGGGACCTGGGCGCAGGCGGGCGGCGGCGGGGCGGTCGCCGCGTTGCAGCTCGCTCGGCTCGGCGCGGAGGCGTCGCTTTTCACCGTCCTCGGTGACGACGAGCTCGGCCGGCGAGCGCACGCAGAGCTCATGGGAGCGGGTGTCCAGATGCAGGCGGCCTTCCGTCCCGAGCCGCAGCGGCGGGCGTTCTGCCACGTGGACGAGCAAGGGGAGCGAACGATCACCGTGCTCGGAGAGAAGCTGAGACCGCTCGGCGCAGACGCCGTGCTCCCGTGGGAATCGCTTGCTCGTGCCGATGCCGTCTACTTCGTCAGCGGAGATCTGGGAGCGCTCCGTCACGCGCGACGCGCTCCGATTCTCGTGGCGACCGCGCGCGAGCTCGGGGCGCTGCGGACGAGCGGAGTAGAGCTCGACGCGCTCGTCGGGAGCGGCGAGGACGAGAGCGAGCGCTACCAGCCGGGCGAGCTCGAGCCGCCGCCGCGACTCGTGGTCTCGACCGCGGGGGCGCTCGGCGGCTGGGCGCAACCGGGCGGCCCTTACACGGCGACTCCGCCGTCTCGGCCGATCGAAGACGCCTACGGCTGCGGCGACTGCTTCGCCGCCGGGCTCACCTTCGCGCTCGCGCAGGGTCTGCCGACGTCCGACGCGCTCGACTTCGCGGCCCGCTGCGGAGCCGCAGCGCTCACGGGCCGTGGCGTCTTCGCGGCCCCCCTCGCGCCGTAGTCGTCAGCGCACGCTGACAGGGACACCGGAGCCGTCAGCGTGGGTTGACAGGGACTGTCCCTGTCAGCGGCCGCTGACGCGTTCGCAGGCAAGAACACCGGCGGAGGGGTGGACAAGTGGGGATTAGTGGATTAGAGTGGGGGAAAGTGGCGGAACGAGTATGAGCGAGACAGGTGGGCGACGATGTTCTTCGGCGAATACGAGCACTCCATCGACGACAAGAGCCGGCTCACGTTGCCGGCCCGGTTTCGCGATGCGTTCGCAGACGGCGTCGTCCTCACGCGAGGGATCGACTCCTGTCTCGACGTGTTCGCCCGCGCCGACTGGTATGCGCGGGTCGAGGAGCGCCTGGCGCCGCTCGATCCTCTTTCGAAGGAGGCACGTCAGCTGATGCGCCATCTCTTCGCCGCCGGTACCGACGCCGCACTCGACAAGCAGGGTCGCGTGCTCGTGCCGCCTGCGCTCGTGACATATGCGGGCCTCGGGCGCGAAGCCGTCGTTGCGGGTGTCCGCGATCACCTCGAGATCTGGAATCGCACCTCCTGGGCCGCCCAGGTCACCTCGTTCGAAGGGAGCGCAGACGATGTTGCCGAACGTCTTGCAGACAAGCGCCTCTGATCACGTCCCCGTCCTCTCGGAGGAGGTGCGCGAGCAGCTCGCCGTCCGGCCGGGCGAGACGGTGATCGATGCGACCTTCGGCGCGGGCGGCCATTCGAGCCTGCTCGCGGCCGACCTCGAAGGGGAAGGAAAGCTGATCGCGATCGACCGGGATCCGTCCGTGCGCGCGTACTTCGACCGCTTCAAGTCCCGGACCGGTGTGCAGGCTCGGCTCCTCCGCGGCGAGTTCTCAGTCGTGCTCGGCCAGCTTGCGGCGAACGATGTCCAAGCGGACGCGATCCTGCTCGACCTCGGCGTCTCCTCGATGCAGGTCGACCGGCCCGAGCGCGGCTTCTCCTATGCCGCGGACGCGCCGCTCGACATGCGCATGGATCCCTCGGCCGAGCTCTCGGCCCGCGCCCTCGTCAACGAGGCCGAGGAACGCGAGCTGGCGCTGATCTTCCGCCGCTTCGGGGAGGAGCGCTACGCCCGGCCGATCGCCCGCGCGATCGTGCGCCGCCGCGCCGAGCGCCCGTTCGAGCGGACGAGCGATCTGGCGGAGACGATCAAGCATGCGATCCCGACGCCGGCGCGTTTCGGCGAAGGACATCCCGCCAAGCGCGTCTTCCAGGCGCTGCGGATCGCGGTCAACGACGAGCTCGGCGCACTCGAGGCCGCGCTTCCCGCCGCGGTGCGGATGCTTCGGCCGGGCGGCCGGCTCGCCGTGATCAGCTTCCACTCGCTCGAAGACCGGATCGTCAAGCAGTACATCCGCCTGGAGGCCCGCGGCTGTACCTGCCCGCCCGACTTCCCGATCTGCGTCTGCGGCCACGAGCCGATCCTCCGCGACCTGACCCGCAAGCCGATCCGGCCCGGCGCTCGCGAGCTCGAGCAGAACCCCCGCTCCGCCTCCGCGAAGCTCCGCGTGGCGCTCAAGGTATGAGCAGCATCGCGACAGCCCGGTCGGCGGACGCCCACGCGCACGCCCTCCCACGGCCGCGGCCGCGCCGAAAGCCCGCGACCCGTCCCGTCGCCCGCCCGCGCGCTTTCGGCGGCGTCCTCTGGATCGTCGTCCTCGGGGCTCTTCTCGGGGGTGTCGTCGCCGTCAACGTCGCAGTCCTGCAGCTCAACGTCCGGCTCGACGAGCTCGGCCGCGAGCGGATCCAGCTCCGCGCCGACAACGCGCGGCTCAGCTCGCAACTCTCGAGCGCGGCTGCGGCCGCCCGGATCGAGGCGCAGGCGCGACAGCGGCTAGGCCTCGTCCCGGCCGACCCGAACACCACCGCATACGTGCAGCTCGCGCCCACTCCGCGATGATCGTGCTGAGGTGATCCTCCGCACCTCCAATAGGCGCATCCGCCTACTCCTGGCGCTCTCGCTGCTCGTCTTCGCGGGCACGCTCGCGCGCGCCGTCTGGCTCCAGGGAGTTCAGGCTGGAACGCTCGGTCGGATCGCGTCGAGCCAGCACAAGGTCACGATTGAGATCCCGGCGGGTCGCGGCACGATCTCCGACCGAAGCGGCGAGCCTCTCGCGATCGGCGAGCAGGCGACGACCGTCTACGCCGATCCGCGCCAGATCCGGGAGCCGCGTCGCGTCGCGATCGCCGCCGCGAAAGCGCTCGACCTCGACGCGAACAAGCTCTACGAGCGGCTCGCCGATCGCAGGCGGCACTTCATCTACGTCAAGCGCAAGGCCGACCCGACCCAAGCGGCAGCGCTGGAGCGGCAGCGTCTTTCCGGCCTCGGCTTCTACGCGGAAGAGCTCCGCACCTATCCGCAGCGCGGAGTTGCGGCCCATGTCCTCGGCTTCGCCGGGATCGACAACAGGGGTCTCGACGGGCTCGAGCGCTCGCTCGACCGCTTGCTGGCCGGCAGGCCCGGCAGTGAGACGATCGTCAAGGATCCGCTGGGTCGCTCGATCGACGTGATCGCGACGCGGGCCGAGCGGCCGGGCAAGAACGTCGTCCTCACGCTCGACCACCGGCTCCAGGCGCAGGCCGAGCAGGTACTGCGCGACACCGTGCGAGACTCGCGGGCGAAAGCGGGTACCGCGCTCGTGCTCGACCCGCAGACGGGCGCAGTGCTCGCGATGGCAACCGCACCCGGCTTCGACCTGAATCGCTTCGGCAAGGCCTCGGCCGACCGGCGCCGCAACCGCGCGGTCACCGACACCTACGAGCCAGGATCGACCTTCAAGCTCGTGACCGTCTCGGCCGCACTCTCCGAGAAGCTCGTCTCGCCGTCCTCGCGCTTCACGCTCGAGACCTCGATCCAGGTGGCCGACCGCGTGATCCACGAGCACGAGCCGCGGGAGACCCAACGGATGACGGTCGCCCAGATCCTCTCCCAGTCGTCGAACGTGGGCACGATCACGCTCGCGCAACTGCTCGGCCAGCCGCGCCTCGTCGACTGGATCGGCCGGTTCGGCTTCGGCAAGCCGTCGGGGATCGACGCTCCAGGCGAGTCGCGCGGGATCCTGCCCTCGTACTGGTCGGGCTCGACGATCGGGAACGTGCCGATCGGCCAGGGGATCGCGGTGACGCCGATCCAGATGGCGGCGGCATACGCGGCGATCGCGAACCGAGGGATCCTTCAGACGCCCTACCTCGTCGACCGCGTGCACGGGACGCGCCAGCAGCGTCGACCCAGCCGTCGCGTCGTCTCCCGAACCGTTGCCGCACAGGTGATGACGATGCTCCGGGACGTCGTCTCGGCGGAGGGCGGTACCGGCGCGCTGGCCGCCGTGCCCGGCTACACGGTCGCCGGGAAGACGGGGACGGCCGCGAAACCCGTGTCCGGTGGCTATTCGACCTCGAAGTACGTCGCCTCGTTCGTCGGCGTCGTGCCGGCGAAGAAGCCGCGGCTCGTCGTGCTCGTCTCGATCGACGAGC
>JACCRW010000179.1 GCA_013813345.1 Actinomycetota bacterium | reverse complement strand
TTCGCGCCGGCGTAGTGCGCGTCGCGCAGCATCGCCGGCGGGCGGAGGTTGCCGCCCTTGCGCACGTCTTCGCGTGCCTCCCAGATTGCGAGCGCGCTCGCCTTCGATTTCGGCGCTCGCGCGAGGTAGAGCGCCGCCTGCGAGAGGTTGAGCTGCGCCTCGGGCAGGCCGACGTGCTCGAGCGCGTGGGCTGCGGCAACCGCGACCTGGAGCGCGCGCGGATCGGCGTTACCCACGTCCTCGGAGGCGAAGATCACCATCCGCCGGACGATGAAGCGCGGATCCTCGCCGCCCTCGAGCATCGCCGCGAGGTAGTAGACGGCTGCGTCGGGATCGGAGCCGCGCATCGACTTGATGAACGCCGAGACGAAGTCGTAGTGCTGGTCGGCACCCTTGTCGTAGCGGAGCGGCCGCTTTCGGGCGGCGTCGTCCACGTGGCGCTCCTCGAGCGGGACGCCCTCGGCTTGCGCCGTCTCCCACGCCAGCTCGACGGTGTTGAGGGCGGTGCGGGCGTCGCCGCCGGCCCGCCGCGCGATCGTCAGCGCCACGTCACCTGCTACCTCCGCGCCGATCGCCTCTGCTCCGCGGCGCACCACCTCGAGCAGCTCCTCGTCGCCGAGCGCCTCGAGCTCGACCACCTGGCAGCGTGAGAGCAGCGCCGAGTTGACCTCGAAGTAGGGATTCTCGGTCGTGGCGCCGATCAGGATCAGGAGGCCGTCCTCCACCGACGGCAGCAGCGCGTCCTGCTGCGCCTTGTTGAAACGGTGGATCTCGTCGAGGAAGAGGATCGTCCGCTGCCCGTTGCCGCCGAGCCGGTCGCGCGCCGCCTGGAGCACACGCCGGACGTCGTCCACGCGGGCGGAGACGGCCGAGAGCTCCTCGAAGGCGGCGCCGGTAGTTTCGGCGACGATCCGCGCGAGCGTCGTCTTCCCAACCCCGGGCGGGCCGTAGAGGATCAGCGAGCGGAGCCGGTCTTCCTCGATCGATTGGCGCAGCGCGGAGCCCGGCCCGAGCACGTGCTGCTGGCCCACGAGCTCGTCGAGCGTCCGCGGCCGCACGCGCTGGGCGAGCGGCGCGTAGGCCGCCGAGCGCTCGCGTGCAGCATCCGCAAAGAGGTCCGACATGGGCAAAGTATGCTCCGCCGGTGGCGACCCACGAGGCCGAGGACTTCTCCCAACCCGTACTCCCGGGGGATGCCGGAAGCGACTACGAGCGCTACCTGAACACGCTCGGCCTGCTCGCGCTCCAGAAGGGCCCGGACGAGTGGGTACATCGCGACGAGCTCCTCTTCCAGGTCGTGCACCAGTCCTCCGAGCTCTGGCTCAAGCTTGCGTGGAACGACGTCGAGGAGGCCGTGGCGCACCTTGGCCGCGACGAGGGCGAAGCCGCGCTGCGGCTCCTGCGCCGCGCGGCGCTCTGCCTCGTCTACGTGACGACGCAGCTCGACATGCTCGAGCAGATGTCGCCGTGGGAGTACCAGGAGATCCGCAAGGTGCTCGGCCACGGAAGCGGCTTCGACTCGCCGGGCTGGCGCGAGATCCGGCGCGTCACGCCCGCGCTCGGCCAGGCGTTCCACGCGCTTCGCGAGCAGGAGGGCCTGAGCGTCGTCGACGTCTACGTGCGCGGCCGCGAGCACGAGTTGCTCTACCAGCTCGCCGAGGCGCTGCTGGAATGGGACGAGCGGATCTCGATGTGGCGCGTGCGTCACTACAAGGTCGTCGCGCGCGTGATCGGCGACTCGGTCGTCGGCACGCAGGGGACGCCCGTCGAGGTGCTCGGACGACTGATCCACCACACGTTCTTCCCCGAGCTCTGGCGCGCCCGGAACGACCTGACGGCGCTCTCCAAGGAAACGTGAGCCTCTTTGGATCAACCGCCAACGCTCGCGCGTTTTTCGGGCGCGAGGGGCGCGCGTGAGCGATCCCGCCGCCTGGTGGGGCGAGGGAACCTACGAGCGGCTCGCGGAGCGGCTCGCCCCGATCCACGACGAGCTCGTGCGACGGCTGGAGCCGAGGTCGGGCGAGCGCTGGTTGGACGTCGCCGCTGGGCCCGGCGCGGTCGCGATCCGGGCTGCGCAGGCGGGCGCGCGGGTTTCCGCCTCCGATCTCGCCCCGGCCATGATCGAACGAGCTCGAGGTGCCGCCGCAGCGGCGGGCGTCGAGCTCGACCTCGGTGTCGCGGATGCCCGCTCGCTGCCTTGCGAGGACGCGAGCTTCGACGTGGTCTCCTCTGCGTTCGGCGTCATCTTCGCGCCGGAGCCGGAGCGGGTGGTCGCCGAGCTGGCGCGGGTCTGCAGGTCGGGGGCGCGGCTCGGGCTGACGACCTGGGTTCCGAACGAAGAGCTGGATGCGGTCTGGGAGCCGTTCGCAGATGGACGGCCGGCGCCGACGGACGTCTGGGGCGAGGAGCGAAGCCTCGAGCGGCTACTCGGCGACCACTTCGACCTCGAGGTCGAGCGCGACTCATGGCTCGTGACCGGTCGGAACGGCGCGGAGGTCTGGGAGCTCTTCGCGAGCTCGGCGCCGCCCGTGCGAGCGCTCCTCGGCTCGTTGCCGGACGAGCGTCGGCCTGCCCTGCGGAACGCCTTCGTCGACCTGCACGAGCGCTATCGCGACGAGCGCGGCGTCCGGTTTCCGATGGAGTACCTGCTCGTGCTCGGGAAGCGCCGGTGAGCGGCAGCCTGCGCGACGAAGCGGTCGGCCTCCTCCAGGCGCTGATCCGGCTGAACACCGTTAATCCGCCGGGGAACGAGACGATCGCGGCCCACGTGCTGCGCGACTACCTCGGTGCGCACGGGGTCGAGTGCGAGCTCTACGCGCGCGCCCCTGATCGGGCGAACCTGGTTGCGCGGATCCCGGGCGGAGACGGCCCGAGTCTCGCCTTCCTCAGCCATACCGACACGGTCGTCGCCGATCCCAGCGAGTGGTCGCGCGATCCGTGGTCGGGCGATCTCGCCGACGATCACGTCTGGGGACGAGGTGCGCTCGACATGAAGAACCAGGTCGCGGCGAGCGCCGTCGCGTTTGCGTCGCTCGCGCGCGACGGATTCCGGCCGGCCGGCGATCTCGTCTTCATCGCGGCGGCCGACGAGGAAGTGGGAAAGAGGTTCGGGCTCGAGTGGTTGTGCGAGGAGCACCCCGAGGCGGTGCGGGTCGACTACGCCGTCAACGAGGGAGGCGGCGAGCGGGTCGAGCTCGGCGGCTCCGCTTACTACCTCTGTGCGAGCGCCGAGAAGATGACGGCGCCGTTCCGATTGCGCGTGCACGGGCGCAGCGGTCATGCCTCGATGCCGGGGATCGCCGACAACGCGCTCGTCAAGGCGGCGCCGCTGATCCAGGCGCTCGGCGCCTACCGGCCGGAGCCCGAGGTCGGTCCCGAGATCGAGGCGTTCCTCGCGACCGTGCTCGGCGAGCCGCCGCCGCCGGAGCAGGTGCTGGCCCGGCTGGCGGAGGTAGACGCACTCGCGGTCGAGCTGATCGAGCCGCTTCTCTCGTTGACGCTTTCGCCGACCATCGTCGCGGCGTCCGAGCGGCGGAACGTGATTCCCGCGACGTGCGATGTCACCGTCGACTGCCGCCTGCTGCCGGGGAAGACGCCCGAGGACGTGGAGCCGATCATCCGCGGCGTGCTGAATCGGACGGGTGTAGGGGAAGGCGACTACGAGCTCGAGTTCCTGGAGCGCTGGGGCGGCACCCGGTCCTCGATGGAAACGCCGCTTTGGGAGGCAATCGAGGGCTGGGTCGACGCGACCGAGGCGGGTGCGAAGGTGGTGCCGGTCTGCTGCGCCGGGTTCACGGACTCACACTGGCTCCGCGCTGCGTTCGGCACGGTCGCTTACGGCTTCTTCCCGATGCGGACGATGGATCCCGAGCTCGCCGCCCGGCTGATCCACTCGGCGGACGAGCGCGTTCACGTCGACGACCTGGAGCTCGGCGTCGAGTTCCTGCGCGAGCTCGCGCAGTCGCTCGCCTGAGCCGTGCTCGAGTTGTGGTCCCCGCACGGAGCCTTCGAGCGAATCGAGACGTATCTGCGCGAGCAGGGGTTCTTCGCGGCCGGCGGGGAGGAGCTCGTCGCGGATCTCTACCTCGGCTACGGCCTCTCGGAGCCGCTGCGACGCGAGCCCCTGCTTGCATCGGGCGCACCCTCGCCGCCGGAGCCGTGCCTCCTGCCCCTTGCGGTCGTGTCCATTCGAGACATGTCCGCGGGACTGTCCCTGTCAGCGCCGGTTGACACCGCGCGACTCGGAAGCTGGCGGCGAAGCTGGGTGGATGCGGAGTACGCCGCCGCCGTCGACGCAGTGCGGGCGGCGATCGAGCGCGGCGATGTCTATCAGGTCAACGTCGTCCAGCACCTCTCTGCCCCTTTCGCCGGTGAGCCCGCGGCGCTCGCTGTGGAGCTCGCCCGCTTCCGGCCGCTCGCCCCGTACCTCGCCGGCCAGGGCTGGGCGATCGTCTCCGCGTCGCCGGAGCTCTTCCTCGCCCGGCGCGGGAGCCGCGTCTGGACGATGCCGATCAAGGGGACGCGACCACTCGGCGAGCACGTCGAGGGCGCGAAGGACGAGGCCGAGCACGTGATGATCGTCGACCTGGAGCGCAACGACCTCTCGCGCGTCTGCGAGCCCGGCTCGGTGCGCTGGCCCGAGCTGATGGTCGAGCGCGAGCTCGCGGGCGTCACGCATCTCGTCTCGCGGGTCGAGGGCACCCTGCGCGAGGACGTCTCGCTCGCCGAGTTGCTCGCCGCCACCTTTCCGGGCGGCTCGGTCACGGGCGCGCCGAAGCTCGCCGCGCTGGACGAGATTGCGCGGCTCGAGCCGGTGGGCCGCGGCGCCTCGATGGGCGCGCTCGGGACGGTGCGGGGAAACGGCGATCTCGAGCTGGCGTTGACGATCCGCACGTTCGTCGTCGCCGAGGGCCGGATTCACCTCTGGGTCGGCGGCGGGATCGTCTGGGACTCCGACGCGCAGGAGGAGATCGAGGAGTCGTGGACGAAGGCGCGGCCGCTGCTGGCTGCGATCGGGGCGCCGGTCGAGGTGTCGGCATGACCCTCCTTGCCGTCGCCGTGGGAGGGCGGGGCCTCGTCGACCCGGACGAGCCGGTGCTCCGGGCAGACGACGAGGCGCTGCTGCGAGGCCGGGCCGCCTTCGAGACGGTGCGCGTCTACGGCCGGCGACCCTACCGCCTCGCCGAGCATCTGGAACGGCTGGCGCAGTCGGCAGAGCGGATCGGACTGCCGGCGGCGAACGTCCTCGAGCTCTCCGAGCTCGCAACCCAGGCAGTCGAGGCCGCAGACATCGAGGACTCTGTGCTTCGGCTCTTCTGGACGCCCGGGAACGGTGAGGGAGCGCCGACCTCGCTGGCGCTCGTCAGCGAGCTCCCGACGCACTACGACGCACTGCGCGAGCGCGGCCAGCGCCTGATCGCGCTGCGCGGCATCCGTGCCGAGGAGCCGTGGCTCCTGCCGGGTGTGAAGTCGACGAGCTACGCCGTCAACATTGCCGCCGAGGCCGAGGCGAAGCGCCGCGGCGCCGACGACGCCGTGTTCGTCGACCGCGAGGGCGTCGTCCTCGAAGGGCCGACGACGAACATCTGGTGGCGGCGAGACCGGACGCTCTTCACGCCGGCGCTCGAGCTCGGGATCCTCGCGGGAGTGACGCGAGCCGCAGTCCTCGAGCTGGCCGGCGGGCTCGGCTACGAGGTGGTCGAGGGCACGTTTCCGCTCGGCGAGCTCGCGGGCGCCGACGAGGCCTTCACGTCGTCGTCGATTCGCGAGGTGATGCCCGTCACTAAGCTCGACGAGCGGCCGCTCGGCCGCGGGCCGGCGGCGGACGAGCTCCAGGCGGCGCTACGCGCCGAGGCGACCCGTGGCTGACGACGCCCGCCCGACGGCAGACCTGATCGAGCGTGACGAGGTGCCGGTCCTGTTCTTGCGCGTCAGGGATGACGTAGACGAGATGAGTCGCGCCTGGGAGCGGTTGGAGGCGGTGGTCGGCCTGCGCGGGCGCAAGCTTTACAGGGCGTTCGACGCGAGGACGCTGGAGTACCGCGTGTGCGTCCTGGCGAAGGAGCGCGACGACCCAACGGTGTTCGGACTCGAGTCGGGCACCCTCCCGGGCGGGCGCTATCTGCGAGCGCGCCTTCGCGGCGAGCCGCCGGAGGTGTACGAGCGGATCGGGCCGACGTTCGAGGCGCTCGAGCGGGCGGCGCGTCCTGGCTCGGACGCGACGCGGCCGAACATCGAGCACTATCGCCGCCGCGGCGAGATCGACCTCCTCCTGCCGGTCGCCGAATAGCCGCCGCCCTACGCCACGAGGCTACGCTCTCGGAGTGACCAAGGTGAGGCTCGGAGGTATGGCACTCTCGAACGGCGTGCTCGTGCACGGGCCGACCGCCTGGGCCTGTGCGATCCGCACCGACGCCGGGGAGATCAAGATCGCCTCGGCGCGGAAGCGGGTGCTCGCGCCGCGCCTCCAACAGCCGTTCCTGCGCGGGCCGATCAAGCTCGTCGAATCGTTCGCGTTCCTACCGGAGCTGCGCCGCAAGCTGCCCGAGGCGCGACTCCCGTTCGAGCGGCCGGCCGTACTCGCGGCCACCCTTGCGGGAGCGGCAACCGTGCAGGTCGTGCGCCGCTCGAACCGGCTCGGGGACACGGCGAGAGAGCTCCTCTCCGGAGCCCTCTCGCTCGCCCCGGCCCTGCTTGCGCTGCGAGGCGGCGAGCTCGCCGCGTATCACGGCGCCGAGCACGTCTCGATCGGGAGCTACGAGCACGGCGTCAAGCGCGCCAAGGAGCACGAGCGCTGCGGCTCGCACCTGATCGGCCCGCTCCTCGCGGCCTCCGCCGCCGGCAACGTACTCGCGGCGCGCGCGCCGAAGCGGCTGCGAGGCACCGCTCGGCTGGGGAGCTCGATCGGCGCTGTGGGAATCGCCGTCGAGGTCTTCGCCTGGATGACGAAGCATCCGCAGCACCCGCTCTCGAAGGCGCTCGCGCGTCCCGGCCACGAGCTCCAGCACCGGATTGCGACGGCCGAGCCTTCCGCCGCGCAGCTCGAGGTCGCCGAGGCCGCCCTCGCCGCTTGTCTGGAGCTCGAGGGCTGATGGCTACCCGAGAGCGGACGGAACGACTTCCGCCCGGGATCTTCGACCTCCCCGTCGAGAAGATGCGGGAGGGCTACTACACCGACGCCTACTTCAACCACACGCGCGAGACGCTGCTCGCCGACGGCCGGCACCCCCGGGTCGTGATGCAGGTCTTTCAACGGAACGCGGCGATGCTCGGCGGCGCCGACGAGGCGATCGCGATCCTCAAGCTCTGCTCGCACGACTGGGAGGCGCTCACCGTGCACGCGCTCCACGACGGCGATCGGATCGAGCCGTGGGAGAGCGTGCTCACGATCGAGGGCGACTACACCCTCTTCGCGCACCTGGAGACGCTCTACCTCGGCGTCCTGACTCGGCGAACGCTGATCACGACGAACGTCGCGCGCGTCGTCGAGGCGGCGAACGGGAAGCCGATCATCTTCATGCCGGCGCGCCACGACCACCACCGCGTGCAGACCGGGGACGGCTACGCCGCCTATGTCGCGGGCGCGATGATCGGCGCCCCGATCGGCGTCACGTCGGACGCCCAGGCGTCCTGGTGGGGCGGCCGCGGCGTCGGGACCGTTCCGCACGCGCTGATCGCGGCCTACGGCGGCAACACCGTGCTCGCGGCGACGAAGTTCGCGGAGTGGGCCGGCGACTTGAACATCGTCGTCCTCGTCGACTTCGAGAACGACTCGGTGCGGACCTCGCTTGACGTGGCACGGGCGCTCGGTCCACGGCTCTGGGGGGTTCGGCTCGACACGTCGGGTCAGCTCGTCGACCGCTCGCTCTGGGACGAGATGGGCGACTTCGACCCGCGCGGCGTCAACGAGCGGCTCGTGCGCAAGGTGCGCGACGCGCTCGACGCGGACGGCTTCGAGCGCGTCAAGATCGTCGCCTCCGGCGGCTTCACGGTCGAGAAGATCGAGCAGTTCGAGGCAAAGGCCGTCCCGGTCGACGCCTACGGAGTCGGCTCGTCGCTGATCCGAGGCCAGAACGACTTTACTGGCGACATCGTGCTGACCGACGGCCGCCCGTCGGCAAAGGTCGGCCGCCGCTGGCGCCCGAACGAGCGGCTCGAGCTCGTCTCCTAGACCGTCGGCTTCTCCCAGACCGAGACGTGCTTGCCGCTCTCGCTCGCGAACGGCTCCCGCCTCCAGCCGTTCCAGCGCTCCCGGAGGCTCATCCCTGCGAGCTGTGCCATCAGATCGAGCTCCGAGGGCCACGCGTAGCGGAAGGGAATCGAGTTGCGCTCGACTCTCCCGTCGACGATCTCGAAGTGATGGGAGGTGAGGCCTTGGCTCGCGACGTCGTATTCGTCGATTCCCCACCTTGTCTCGCTGACGTGGAAGGCGTGGGTGGTCTCGCCGGGCGGGAGCCGCCGGAGCCCGGGGACGCCGACCTCGATCACGAAGCACCCGCCGGGCCGGAGGTGCGCCGCGACGTTCCCGAAGCACGCGACCTGCGCCGCCTGCGTCGTCAGGTTCATGATCGTGTTGAAGACGAGGTAGGCGACCGCGAAGGTCCCGTCCACGGTCGTCGTCGCGAAGTCGCCGATCGTGACGCCGATCTCTTCGCCGCCCGGCTTCGCATGCAGCCTCGCGGCCATTGCCTTCGACAGCTCGATTCCGTGCACCGCCACTCCCCGACGGGCGAGTGGTAGCGCGATCCGGCCCGTCCCGATTCCGAGCTCGAGCGCGCGCCCGCTCCCGGCGAGCTCGGCGAGGAAATCGACGACCGGCTCGACGACCGCCGGCTCGAACATC
>JACCRW010000175.1 GCA_013813345.1 Actinomycetota bacterium | reverse complement strand
ACGAGATCTTCCACAAGGCGCTCCTCAACTCCGCCGTCTTCGCCGCGATCGCCGTCCCGCTTCGAGTCGGCGCCGCCCTCGCCCTCGCGCTCCTACTCCACCGGCGATTTCGCGGCGCCGGCAGCGGTCGCGCCGCCGCGGTTCTTCCGACCGTCATCCCCGACGTCGCCTACGGCCTGCTCTGGCTCTGGCTCCTGAACCCGCTCTACGGTCCGATCACGCTCTTCCTCGGCTGGATCGGACCGCCCGGAAAGACGATCTGGGGGTTGCCGCTGCCCCAGTTCCTGACCCACCCGAATGACGCACGGGCGGCGATCATCCTGATGAGCCTCTTCACGATCGGCGAGGGGTTCGTGCTTCTCCTCGTCGCGCGTCAGTCGCTCCCCGGCGAGCTCTACGAGCTGGCTGCGATCGAGGACGCCACCGCCTGGTCCGTTTTCAGGCGCGTGACGCTGCCGCTCCTCGCCCCGATCCTCGTCCTGCTCCTCCTCCGCGACACGATCCTCAGCTTCCAGCTCAACTTCGTTCCGGCGCTCGTCGTCACCGACGGCGGCCCACCGCCCTACTCGACGACGTATCTGCCGCTCTTCGTCTACCGGACCGGCTTCGAGTACCTCCGCTACGGCTATGCGTCGGCGGCGACCGTCCTGATGTTCGTGTTGACCGCCGCCGCGGTGTGGCTGCAATGGCTCGTGCTTCGCCGCGCCCGCTTCGCCTCGTTCTAGCTTTCACCCCGGCCCGGTTGCGGCGGCTTTGGCCGCTTGCATGCGCTGCGGTGGAGCACCGCCCTGCTCCCGAGGGAGCCGGTCGCGCGGACGGTGAGCTCGGCGCAACGCGGCAGGCGGAGCTCGAACCTGATCCGCAGGCTTCCCTTCACCGACGCAATGACCGTGCGCGTACGCCGCAGCTCTCTCGTCTCGGCGACGAGCCGCACGACCTCGCCCGCGGCGAATCCTCGACCCTCGATCGCGAGCGGCGCGGCGCCTGCGAGCTTCAAGATCGGGAGACGCGTGCGGGAGCTGGTCGCTTCGGCGCCCGCGGTCAGGCCGAGAAAGAGCGAGGTCAGCACGGCGGCGACGGAAATCGGCATGGGTTGTGCTCCCATGAAAGACGCCACACGAGGCTCTCGCATCCCCCCGGTGGGGGAGGCAGGCCCGGGCCGCCTCTAGTAGGCGATGGCGCCGCGGCCCGTCTCGGCTGCGTGGCGCTGCTCGTCGGCGCGATAGCTCGAGCGGACGAGCGGGCCGGCGAAGACCGAGCCGAAGCCGAGCGCCTCGCCCTGCTCGCGCAGCCAACGAAATTCGTCGGGGTGCACCCAGCGGTCGATCGGCGCGTGCTTCGAGGAAGGCTGCAGGTACTGGCCGATCGTGACCACGTCGACTCCGTGCGCGCGCAGGTCGCGCATCGTCTCGACGATCTCCTCGTTCGTCTCGCCGAGGCCGACGATGATCCCCGACTTCGTCAGGACCGGATAATCGGCGAGCTCCTTCGCCCGCCGCAGCAGCCAGAGCGCCCTGTCGTAGTCGGCCTTGCCGCCGCGCATCGCGCGGTGGAGTCGGCGCACCGTCTCGATGTTGTGGTTGAACACCTCGGGCCGCGCAGCGAGAACCGTGGCGAGAGCCTCGTCCTCGACGCCGAGGAAGTCGGGCGTCAGCACCTCGACCGAGCAGTCGGGCAGCTTCGCCTTGAGCGCCCGGATCGTCGCGGCGTAGTGGCCGGCACCGCGGTCGGGGACGTCGTCCCGGTCGACCGAGGTGACGACCACGTGCTCGAGGCCCATCTGGAACGCAGTCTGCGCAAGCCGGAGCGGCTCGAGCGGATCGGGTGGGGTGTCCGGTCGCCCCGAGTGGACGTAGCAGTAGCGGCAGGCGCGCGTGCAGGTGTCTCCGAGGATCTGGAAGGTGGCGGTGCCGCGCCCCCAGCACTCGGAGATGTTCGGGCAGCGAGCCTCCTCGCAGATCGTGTTGAGCTGTGCCCCGTGGATCAGCTTCTTGACGTCGAAGTAGCGCGAGTCGGCGCTCGGAGCGCGGACCTTCATCCACTCGGGCCGGCGCGGACGCTCGGCGACGGGAAGCGACGTCGACACCGCTCGAGTGTAGATGCGGGCGGTTGTCGCTTGCTTCGAAACGTCTCTTTCGAAATACTTGCTTCGACATGGCCGACGGCGACCTCCTCCTCGAGGACCCGCGGGCTCTCCGGGCTCTCGCCCACCCCGCGAGGCTCGCGATCCTGGACCACCTCGGCGCGGCGGGCACGGCGACGGCGACGGCCTGCGGCGCGGCGGTCGGCGTCAGTCCGTCGGCGGCCTCGTATCACCTCCGCGCGCTCGCCAGGTACGGCCTCGTCGAAGAGGCCGAGGGCGGTCGGGGACGGGAGCGTCCGTGGCGCTCGCGCCGGCTCGGTTTCTCGTTCGATCCGGCCGCCGCCGCCGGCCCGGCCGCCGAGGCCGCGGCGCTGCTCCTGAGCTCTCAGCTCGTCGAGAGCGGCGAGCGCTGGACGCGCGAGCACGTGCACGGCGAGTCGCGGCTCCCCCAGGAGTGGCGGCGGGCGAGCCACCTCGCGAACAAGACCCTCGTTCTGACGGCGGCCGAGGCAGAGGAGCTCGTCGCGCGGCTCGAAGCCGTGCTGCAGCCGTACCTCCGCAGCGGTCGAGATGAAGCTCCCGAAGACGCACGCAACGTGCGGCTGCTCCTCCGGCTCTTCCCCCGCGAGCTGCCACCGTCGTGACTCGCGTCCCGCTCGCGGCGCTGCTTGCGGCGAACGTGATCTCGATCACGGGGAACCGGCTGACGCAGCTCGCGATTCCGTGGTTCGTGCTCCAGACGACGGGCAGCGTCGCGAAGACCGGGCTCGTCGGGTTCTTCTCGCTGCTCCCGTTCGTGCTCTCGTCCGCGCTCGGGGGCGTGATCGTCGACCGGCTGGGCTACCGGCGGGCGAGCATCGTCTCGGACCTCGCAAGCGGCGGCGCGGTGCTCCTCGTCCCGATCCTCTACCACACGGTCGGACTCCCGCTCGCGGCTCTCCTCGGTCTCGTCTTCGCCGGCGCGCTCCTCGACGCGCCCGGGCAGACCGCGCGAGAGGCGATCCTGCCCGACCTCGTCGAGCGGGCAGGGACGACGCTCGAGCGCGGGACGAGCCTCTTCGACGGCGTCTCCCGCGGCGCCAACATGCTCGGCGCGCCGCTCGCAGGGGTGCTGATCGCCGTCCTGGGCCCGGCCAATGTGCTGATCCTCGACGCCGCCACCTTCGTCGTCTCGGCACTC
>JACCRW010000166.1 GCA_013813345.1 Actinomycetota bacterium | reverse complement strand
GCGAAGCGGAGAGCGACGGCGCGGCGCCGGTCGAGCAGGTCGGTGTCGTGGAAGTAGACGTGGACGACGCGCTCGCGGGGCGCGCGGAGACGCAGCGCCGCACGCGCGGCCATCCCGAGCGAGTGCGTGGTCGGCAGCTCGAGCAGCTCGCCACCGTCGGGAAGCGCGAGCCGCCCGGGCGCGGGTAGCGCGAGCCTGGGCGCACCCGCCTCGAGATACGGCGGCCGGAAGCTAGTCGCGGTGCAGTCCGCGTAGCCGAGTGCGGCGACAGCGCGCGCGACGGATTCGTCCATGTACCAGCCGCCCCCGCAGAAGAGCGTTGCGCGGAGCCCTTGCTCGCTCAGCCACTCGCCCTCACTCCGCACGCGCTCGCCGGGATCGCCGCCTGTCGGGCGCGCGTGTGTCGGCGAGGTCCAGTGCGTGTGGTGGCCGAGTGGACCGCGAGTGGCCGCCGCTCGAGCCCGCTCGAGCCAGCGTGGCTCGTCCTCGCCGGCCGCTCGATCGGGTGGTCGCATGAGTGCCGCGATCCGGAAACCGCCGGGCCGGGCCACCTGGAGCCGTGCGAATCGCCCCCACACCCGGTCGTCCAGCGGTCGCTCGACGTGGCACGAGGCCACCGCGTACCGTGTAGCCGAGATGTGCGGCATCGCCGGCCTAGTATCGCGGCACGCTCCGCCCGACCCTGCGCTCGTGGAGCGGATGATCGACGCGCTCCGCCATCGCGGCCCCGACGAGGGCGGCGTCGACGCCCTCGGCCACTGCGTTCTCGGCCACCGGCGCCTGAAGGTGATCGACCTCGACACCGGCTCCCAACCCGTCACCAACGAGCAGGGCGATGTGACGTGTGTCTTCAACGGCGAGCTCTACGAGTTCCGGGCGCTTCGGGAGGAGCTCGCAGCGCGGGGCCACCGAATACCCGGCACGGGCGACACCCCAGTGCTGCCGCACGCCTACGAGGAGTATGGGACGGCGTTTCCGAAGCACTTGCACGGGATGTTCGCGCTGGCGCTCTGGGACGCCGCGCGCGACCGGCTCGTGCTCGCGCGCGATCGGATCGGGAAGAAGCCGCTCCTGTACGCCGAGCTTCCAGACGGGACGCTCGCGTTCGCCTCGGAGCTGAAGGCGCTGCTGCGGCTGCCCTCCCTCTCGCGCGAGGTCGACCTCGATCGGCTCGACGCGTTTCTCGCGCTCCAATACGTGCCGGGACCGGAGACCGCGCTGCGCGGGGTGAAGAAGGTGCCGCCGGGTCATGTGCTCGTCTGGGAAGGTGGTGCGATCACCGTCGAGCCGTACTGGCGGCTGGAGCCAGAGCCGGTAGAGCGGTCGGACGAGGAGTGGCTCGAGCTCGTGCGCGAGACCGTCGGCGCGGCTGTACGGCGGCGGCTGATCGCCGACGTGCCGCTGGGCGCGCTCCTCTCCGGCGGGATCGACTCGAGCATCGTCGTCGCGCTGATGGCGCAGGCGTCCTCGGAGCCGGTGCGCACGTTCACGATCGGCTTCCCGGATGCGCGCTACGACGAGCGCGCATACGCCCGCACGGTCGCCAAACGCTACGGCACGAGGCATCAGGAGCTCGAGGTCGAGCTCGACGCGGCAGAGCTTCTCCCGCGCGTCGCCTGGGCCTTTGACGAGCCGTTCGGCGACGAGGCGGCGCTGCCGTCTTTGCTCGTCTCCGAGCTCGCGCGGGAGCACGTCACGGTCGCGCTGGCGGGCGACGGTGGCGACGAGGCGTTCGCGGGGTACGAGCGCTACCGCGCGCATGGGCTTGCGGCAACGCTCGGACGCGTGCCGTTTCTTCCCGGCTTCGGCGCTCGGGCTCTACGGTCGCTGCCGTCCGGACGGAGCGAGCCGCGTTCGCCGGCCTTCCGCGCGGCGCGGCTCGCGGAGGTCGCGGCGGCGAGAGCTGGGCACCGGTATGCGCGGCTGACGGAGGTCTTCTCGCCGGAGCTGCGCGAGCGGCTCTGGACGGACGAGGCGCGGCCGGCGCGCTACTCGCCGCCCACGCCTTCGGGCGACGGGATCCGCGCGCTCCAGCTCCACGACATCCAGACGTACCTCCCCGGCGACCTGCTCGTGAAGGCCGATCTCGCCTCGATGGCGCACTCGCTCGAGCTGCGCTCGCCGTTCCTCGACCACGAGGTTCTGGAGCTCGGCCTCTCGCTGCCCGACCGGCTGCGGACGAAGGGGCTGCAGGGCAAGATCGCCCTGCGGCGGGCGTTCGCTGCGGATCTGCCGGAGCGTGTCGCCGCGCGCGGCAAAACCGGATTCGGCGCCCCGCTCGGCCGCTGGTTCCGCGAGGACCTGCGCGAGCTCGCGTCCGACCTCCTGCTCGACCGCCGGGCGCGCGAGCGCGGCCACCTCCGGCCGGCCGAGGTGAAGCGGCTCCTACACGAGCACGTCTCCGGCAGCCGCGACCACGGGCACCGGCTCTGGTGCCTGCTGATGCTCGAGCTCTGGCAGCGCTTCTACGTCGAGTCGGAGGCCCTGCCGGCCTCGGCGCTCGACACGCGCGTCGACTCGCTCGCCGCGAGCTGACGTGCGCCGCAGCCACGCCTACGCGCTCGTCGCGGCCGTCTGCGCGCTGCCGCGACTCGCCGTCGTCGCGATCGAGCGCGGTGACATCCTCCTCGCCTACACCGAGAAGAGCGACGACTTCGCGCGCACGCTCGTCGCGAGCGGGACGGTCGGCTTCATCCCGGGCGTCCCGTCGGCGTACACGCAGCCGCTCTACACCTTCTTCCTCGCACCGCTCTACTGGGTCTTTGGCCGGCACTGGCTCGTGGTCGGGATCGCCCAGACGCTCGTCGCGGTCGCGACAGCGCTGCTCGTGTACGAGATCGGGAGGCGGATAGCGTCCGGCCGGGTCGGCGTCGTCGCGGCGGTGCTCGCCACGCTCCATCCGTATCTCGTCTGGCACGACGTGCACGTGAACCGCGAGATCCTCGACACGCTGCTCGCGGCGGGGATCGTCCTCGTGACGCTGGTGGTCGCCGAGAAGCTTGTGTTGGAACAACACAAGCGCTCTTCGACCCACGGAGCGGTGCGGGGAGACGAGGAGCTTGTGTTTCAGAAACACAAAGTTCTCCGTTCCGGCTTGTGGCTCTGGGGAGCGGCGCTCGGCGTCCTGCTCGGGCTCGCGATCCTCGGCAACTCGCGGCTCGTGCTGCTGCCGCTCGTCGTTCTCGGCTACCTCACC
>JACCRW010000158.1 GCA_013813345.1 Actinomycetota bacterium | reverse complement strand
CGGCCGACCTGCCGCTCGGAGAGCGCCGCGACCGCGAGCGCCATCGCCAAGTAGGTCTTGCCGGTGCCCGCCGGGCCGATCCCGAAGGTCACCGTCGAGTTGCGGATCGAGTCGACGTAGCGCTTCTGGGTCAACGTCTTCGGGGCGATCTTCTTGCCGCGGTGCCGCCAGACGACGTCGTCGAAGACGTGACGGATGTCCTCGGCCTGATCGAGCGCGGACGCGACCGCCCCGACGGTGTCGGGGCCGATCTCGTGGCCGCCCTCGACGAGCTCGACCAGCTCGTCCACCACCGCGCGCGCCGCGGCGACCTGCTCGTCGCCGCCCTCGATCGTGAGCTGGTTGCCGCGCAGGCGCAGGGTGCAATGCAGCCGCCCGCGCAGAGCATCCAGCACGCCATCGCCGACGCCGGCAAGCTCGGCCGCAACCTCGTTCGGGACTGAGAGGACTTCCTGCATCCGGCCCAGTGTAGGCCGGGACTGGCCGGATCGACGTAGGATCGCCGACGGTGCCGACTCTCACGCAACCCGAGCGGGCGCGCGGAGGGCTGCTCGGGCTGGCAGTCGCTGATGCGCTCGGAGCGCCGCTCGAGTTCGCCGCGCCGGCCCGGGCGGCTACCGCGGTCGAGGCCGGGCTGGAGATGACGGGCGGCGGCAGCTTCGGCTGGTTGCCGGGTGAGTGGACGGACGACACGACGATGGCTCTTTGCCTGGCGGAGAGCATCGGCGCCCACGGCCTGCTCGATCTCGACGACGTCACGCGCCGCTACGCCGACTGGGCAAGCTCCGGGCCGAAGGACATCGGCAACGCCACAAGCGCGGCGCTTCGCGGCGCCTCGAGCGCGGCCGAGGCGCGTGAGCAGGCACGGACGTATGTCGAGCGCACAGGCAGTGGCGCCGGCAACGGCACGATCATGCGGGCGGCGCCGATCGGGCTCGCCGCAAGCTCGCTCGCCGAGGCCGTTGACGCTGCTCGAGCCGACGCTGTGCTCACCCACGGCGATGCGCGCGCCGGGCACGCATCGGCAGCGCTGTGCGGGGCGCTGCTGTCGCTCGACGAGCCGCTCCCCGCGGCCCGAGCCGAGTGCGCCGGCGAGCCGAAGCTGCTCGAGGCGCTCGACGCCGACGCCGCTGAGCTGGCCGCGCTCGCCGCCAACCAGACCGGCGCCTGCTGGACGGCGCTCGGGGTCGCGCTGCACGCGCTGACTGAAATCGACGACTACGAGCGCGGCGTTCTCTGGGCGATCTCGCTCGGCGGCGACACGGACACGAACGCAGCCGTCGCCGGCGCGTTGCTCGGCGCGAGGCATGGAGTCGAGGCGATCCCGAAGCGTTGGCTTGACGTCTTGCGCAGACGCGATCGGATCGAGGCGGCGGCGGCCAGCCTCGTGGCGATTAGATAAACGGAGGCCGGCAGGCTCGCAGCGCGGCGAGCATCCGCTCGATGATCTGGTTGCCGACGGCTTCGAAGTCCGCGATCGCCCCATCGACTGTGTCGAGCTCGATGTAGATCCGATCGTCTCGGTAACCCGAGAGATCACGATGCCGCTCGAATCCTCCTGCTTGAACGCGGGGCTCGTCCGGCAAAGGCTTCTCGCCAGGGGTCAGCAGGCAGAAGGCGGCCGCGTCGCCGTTCCCGAACAGGTTGTACATACCACCCGCCGGTGTGACGATGACCCAGAGTGTCCAGTCCGGGTGGCGGAACAGTAGGCCGATGCCGTCCTTGTGCTTCGCTGGTTGACCCGGCGTAGCGCCGATGACCGCGCCGAGCTGGTCGCGAATTCCCATCAGCACCTTCCGACCGTCCGCCTGCAGAGCTCCGACGTGCGCCGGGGCCACGAGAGCCTCGTGAAGCACCACCTGGCCGATGACGTCGCAAAAGTCACGGGCAACCGGAACCACGCCCGGCTCGAGATCCCCGTTGTCGATCAACTGACGGAGCAGGTCGCGATTGTCAAGCCAAGTGACATTGCGGGCCCGCCACTCATCCTCGGTTCGATCGAAGTCGAAGCCTTTCGTCAAGGTGCCGACGCGACGTAACCGGGCCTGAGTCTTGTCCGGCCGTAGCCTCCAGGCTTTCGCGTACATGTCGGGCTGCAGAAGGATCTCTTCGCCGTCTGGATACTCGTTCGGCGTAGCACCGACCTTCACCTCGATAAGTAGCTCGAACGACCGAGCGTCGCCGGCGAGCGACAAATCCGGCCAGAGCAGCCCACCGGATGGGTTCGGAAGCGAGACCTGCGTCTGGGTGCCGAACTGCTTGATGTCAGCCAGCACGTCGCAACCCAGGAAGAGCCCGGCGAATTCGCGCGCGAAGACCTGCGATCGGTCGAGCAGCCACGCCAACGCGGCAGTCATTTGGTTCTCCTCCGGGACGACGGCCTTCGTGGAGTGAAAGCGGGTCAGCTCCGCAATCAGGTTCGGCGGCCGGTAGTGAGAGCCCGCCGGATCGACGTAGACGTGACTCAACGCGACGCGGCCCAGCGCTCGAGCGCAGTTCGCTGATGCGCGAGCGGACTGGCCTGTGGCGCAATGGTACGCAGGTGCCGAAGCGCCGCGTCGACCGAGAGTCCCTGCCGGCGAATGAGTACAGCGGCCACCACTGCCGCCGAGCGCTCGATTCCACCGCGGCAATGAACGGCGACGTTGCGGCCGCTTGCGTTGGCCTCGTCGATCAGCCGTGTCGCGGTGTCCAGCAGCTCGAGTGGATGCTCACCGAGGTCCTGCACCTGGCACGCGCGATCTTCCTCGATCCCGGTCGCGGCGTAGGCGGCCTCGACGGGCTCACGCTGACCGTCCCAATACTCCAGGTCCTCGCACATGTTCAGGACGAGGTCGACGCCTTCGCAGCCGAGCGCCTCGACGTGCTCGGCCTCGAACGGCAGGTTCGTGAGCATGAGTCCATCGGCGACCCAGTGGCCGGTGAAACGACGATGTCCGGTAGGGATGTCGATCACCGGCGGGGAGCCCGGCGGCTGCGCCGGGTGGAGCGTCAAGCGAGCTTCTCGCGGACGAGCTGACTGACGGACGAGCCGTCGGCCCTGCCCGCGATCTGCGGCATCACATCGGCCATCACGCGGCCGATGTCGCGCATGCTCGTGGCCCCGACCTCGGCGATCACATCGTCGACGATCTCCTCGATCTCCTCCTCGGAGAGCGGCTCGGGCATGAACTCCTCGAGGACTTCGAGCTCCGCCTCCTCCTTCTCGGCCTGCTCCTCGCGCTCGCCGCTGCGGAACGCTTCGGCGGCCTCGATCCGTTTCTTGCGCTCGCGCTGCAGCACCTGGAGCTCCTCGCCTTCCGAAAGCTCCCGCTGCAGCTCCTTCTCGGCGCCGCGCAGGCTGGAGAGGATCAGGCGCAACGCGTCGCGGCGCGCGTCGTCGCGCTCGCGCATGGCGTCCTTGAGTTGCGACTCGATCTCGGTAATCAGCGTCATTCAGGCATCCCCTGGATTCTCCCACCCAGCACGTGCCAGTGCAGATGGAAGACGGTCTGGCCGCCGCCGGTGCCGACGTTGACGAGCACCTTGTAGTCCTCGAGCTTGGCCTCGCGCGCTACCTGCGCGACGAACTCGAGCATCCGCTTCGACTCGTCCGCTGTGAGCTCGCCGACCTCGCGGAACGTGTCGACGTGGCGCTCGGGCAGGACAAGCAGGTGGACGTCGGCCTGGGGGTTGGTGTCGCGGATCGCCACGAAGCCGTCGGTCTTCGCGACGTGATCGCCGTCGCGGACGAGCTTGCAGAAGAGGCAGTCGACAACCACGAGAGCGCGATTCTTACTGACGCACGTGGAGGTCGGCGGCCCAGCCGTCGACCCCGATCCGCCGCTCGCGGCGATAGCCCTCCAGCTCGGGCTCGTCCGAGACGAGGTAACCGGACGTGATCGCGCGCGCCGCCCGCAGCTTCGGCCCGAGCGCGAGCACCGCCTCCGCGGCGATGTTCGCGAGCGCGAGGTCGACCTCTGGCAGCTCGCTCTCTCGCAGGTCGGCGAGCCGCGCCTCGACCTCGACCTCGTTGTCGCGGGCGTTGCGCTCCGTCGCTTCGACGGCCTGCGGGTCGAAGTCGATTCCGAGCACCGGCGAGAAGCCGAGGCGGACAGCGGCAATCGAAAGGATTCCTGAGCCGCAACCCACGTCGAGGACGCTGCCGCGCGGCTCACTCGCGAGTAGGTCCAGACAGAGCCGCGTCGTCGCGTGCCCGCCCGTGCCGAAGGCGCGGCCAGGATCGATCACGACCGCCAGTGCATCCGTGTCAGGGCTCTCCCAGGGCGGGCCGATCCAGAGCTTCCCGACCCGCGACGGCTTGTGGAACTGGCGCCAGCGTTCCTCCCAACCGCCGTCGACGTCTGAACCGGCGGCGCCCCCGAAGGCCTGCCAGATCCGCTCCTCGCCCGCCGAGTTCGTGTAGGCCGCCAGCTCGAGGCTGCCCTCGTGATCGATCTCCTCGAAGCCTGTGGGAAAGAGCTCGAGCATGACGGCGCGCGCCTGCTCGGCCCGGGCCGGCGGCACGGTGACGGAGACGCGCCGCAGGAGCTTCAACGCAGAGCGCTTCGGAGCTTCTCGAAGAAGCCTTCGTCGCGCTTGTATGTGTCGTCGGTGGAGTGCTGCTCGAACTGCTCGAGCAGCGTTCGCTGCTCGGCGGTCAGCCGCCGCGGGACGGAGACGTTGACGAGCACGCGCTGATCGCCGCGGCCGTAGCGCTGGAGCGCGGGCATTCCCTTGCCCCGAAGTACGCGGACCTCGCCGGGCTGGGTACCCGGCTCGAAATCGAGCTCGACATCGCCCTCCAGCGTCGGGACCGGAACACGAGCGCCGATCGCCGCCTGCACGATCGTCAGATCGACGCTCGCGAGGATGTCGTCACCGTCGCGCTCGAAGTGCTCGTGACGGGCCACGCGCACCTCCACGTAGAGGTCGCCAGCGGGTCCTCCCTGTGCCCCGGCGTGGCCCTCGCCGCGGATCCGGATCTGCTGGCCGCTCTGGATCCCGGCCGGGATCTCGACGTCGACCATCCTCTCGCGAGTCGTCCGCCCGGCGCCCGCGCACTCCCGGCACGGCGTCTCGGAGACCCGGCCGCTGCCGCCGCAGGTCGGGCACGCCTGCGCGCGCACGAACTCGCCGAAAACGCTCCGCGAGACCTGCTGGACGCGGCCGGCGCCGTCGCAGGTCCCGCACGTGATCGGTGTCGTGCCCGGCTCGGCGCCGTCCCCGTCGCAGCGCTCGCAGGTCAGTGCCACCTCGAGCTCTACTCGGCGCGCCACTCCGGTGAAAGCTTCCGCCAGCTCGATCTCGACGGCAAGCCCGACGTCGCCGCCCCGGCTCGCGGTCGTACGGCCCGCCCGCCCCATCAGGTCGTCGCCGAAGAAGGCGGAGAAGATGTCGCTGAGGTTGCCGAAGTCGAAGTTGCCGGGCGCGTAGCCGCCGCGCTTCAGGCCGGCGTGCCCGTACTGATCGTAGAGCTTGCGCGTCTCGGCGTTCGAGAGCACCTCGTAGGCCTCGGCGACCTCGCGGAACCGGGCCTGCGCGTCGGGCTCCTGAGAGACGTCGGGGTGGAGCTTCTGCGCGAGCCTGCGGAAGGCCTTCTTGATCTCGGCGTCGCTGGCGCCGCGCTCCACGCCGAGCAGCTCGTAGAGGTCTCGCTCGGCGGTCGCCATCGGTTCAGGGTAGATGTTGCGACGGTTAGCTCTCGTCGTACGCAGTCTCGACGAGCCGCGAGAGCTCGAGCGCGGCGGCTCGAACGGTCCGGACTGCCATCCCGTAGTCCATTCGTACCGGGCCGAGCAGGCTGACGGTGCCGAGCGTTCGCGTGGACAGGCCGTAGGTGGCGCCGACGAGGGCGACGCTCTGGAGGTCGGGGTGGTCGAGGCCGACGCGGACGAAGGGCCGGCGTGCGTCGAAAGCGTCGCTCATCAGCTCCAGCACGGCCGCGCGCTGCTCGAGCACGGAGAGCAGCCGCCGGCAAGCTTCGAGCTCGTCGTCGCGCACGTCGTCGAGAAGCGACGCAGCGCCACCGACGTAGAAGAGCTGAGCGGTCGGCGCCGCGAGGTCGACGAATGCGGGCCGGAGCGCGTCAAGAAATCCCTGCTCACGCGCCGAGAGGCTCGCATCCTCGATGCGCCGCCGGAGCAGATGCGTGCCCAGCTGAACACCGGAAACCCGTTCGTTCAGATACTCGTTCGCCCAGGCCGCGAGGCCGGGATCGACCGGCTGCTCGAACTCGAAGAGCCGCTTTGCGACACCGCCCGTCGAGGTGATCGTCACCACCATCACCACCCGCGGCTGGAGCACGAGCACCTCGATATGGCGCACGGTCGCGGTCTGGAGGCCGGGCGCCGAGACGAGCGCCAGGAGACGCGTGACCTGGGAGAGCATCTCCGTCGTCGACTGCAGCGCGAACTCGAGCTCGCTGCGCATCGCGGTGAGATCGAGCGGGAAGCGCGCGGGCCGTGGCTCGACGGCCTCGAGGATCTCGGAGGCGTAGAGGCGGTAGCCGGAGTCGGTCGGAACTCGGCCCGCGGAGGTGTGAGGATGGGTGAGGAGCCCGAGCGACTCGAGCTCGGCCAGCTCGTTGCGGACGGTCGACGCGGAGACCGGCAGCCCGGAGCGCTCGACGAGCGACTTCGAGCCCACGGGCTCGCCGGTTGCGATGTACTCAGCGACGACCCGTCTCAGGATCTCGCGCCGCCGTTCGGTCAGCTCCGCCATTTGCAGGGGATTTTAGCTGGGAGAGTCGGCGAGCAGCTCGGCGGTGACTCCGCCGCCGAGGAAGCGACCACGCGTGGTCAGCTCGAGGCTGCCGTTGTCGCGCGTGCGGGCGAGACCGAGCCCTTCCAGGCGCTCCACGGCCTCGTCGTCGAGCGCGCCCTGGAGCCCGGCCGTCGGGAGCGGTTCGTCGAGCCTGAGGCCGAGCAGCACTCGCTCCCTGGCCTGGACGTCTGCGTCCAACGGCTCGAGCTCGCGGGGAGGGCGTTGGCCGCGCGCGAGGGCGGTCGTATAGCGCGCGACGCTCGGCGCGTTTCGCCAGCGGAGGCCGGAGACGGTGGAGACGGCACCGACTCCGATCCCAAGGTAGTCGCGACCGAGCCAGTAGCCGAGATTGTGCTGCGCGCGCAGCTCGCGATATGAATCCGGCCGGCAGAAGCTCGCCGTCTCGTACCAGCGGTAGCCCGCGGCGGTGAGGGTCTCCACGACCGTCTCGAAGTATCCCTCCATCGCGTCGGCCTGCCTCGCGAGCTCGTCGCCGTACGCGTGGGTGAAGCGCGTGCCGGGCTTCGCCTCGAGCTCGTAGCAGGAGAGATGCTCGGGCTCGAGCGCGAGCGCTTCGTCGAGGTCGCGAGCCAGGTCTGACGCGGTCTGGCCGGGAATGCCGTAGATCAGGTCGAGCGAGAGGTTGTCGAAGCCGGCTGCCCGCAGGATGGGGACGGCGGCGCGGACGGTGGCCGGGGTCGCGCGGCGCTCGAGCACCTCGAGTAGGTGAGGCTGGAAGCTCTGCGCGCCGAGTGAGACGCGGTTGACGCCGTGCTCTCGGAGAAGAGCGGCAAGCTCCGGGGTCACGGTTTCCGGGTTCGCCTCGACGGTCACCTCGGCCGCGGCCGGGAGCGCCGCAAGAAGTCGCGCCAGCGCGGCCGGCTCGGTGAACGTCGGGGTGCCGCCGCCGACGAAGATCGTCGCGACCTCATCGGCGAGCAGGTGCCGCTCGAGCGCGAGTTCGGCGAGGAGCGCGTCGACGTAGCTGCCGTGCTCGCCCCGCTTGCCGACGGCGGTGACGAAGTCGCAATAGCCGCAGCGGTGGACGCAGAACGGGAGGTGCACGTACAGGTGGCGTGCCCCGAGGGTCGTCCCTGCCCGCGTCGGCCCGACCTCCGCCGGTCCAGCCCCCCGTTGGGGGGCGCGCACGCCCCCTTCTGGAACGGTATGCGCGGAACCATCACGGAGGTGTGACGGCTTCGTGCCAACTTCGTGACTTCGGCTCACCGTGCGCCGCTCACCGCTTCTCGTCGAGGTTGAGCACGGCGAGGAACGCCTCCTGCGGCACCTCGACGCCGCCGACCTGCTTCATCCGCTTCTTGCCCTTCTTCTGCTTCTCGAGCAGCTTCCGCTTGCGGCTGATGTCGCCGCCGTAGCACTTCGCGAGCACGTCCTTGCGCTTCGCCTTCACCGTCTCACGCGCGAT
This sequence comes from Actinomycetota bacterium, assembly GCA_013813345.1. GTDB lineage: Bacteria > Actinomycetota > Thermoleophilia > Gaiellales > Gaiellaceae > Gaiellasilicea. The sequence goes on along the minus strand of JACCRW010000158.1, from coordinate 7,106 downwards.
CACCCGTGAGCCGATCGCAGCTTGGATCGCAACGTCGAAGAACTGCCGCGGGATCTCCTTCCGCAGCCGCTCCACGAGCAGCTTGCCGCGCTCGTACGCGAACTCGCGATGGATGATCAGCGAGAGCGCGTCCACGGGCTCGCCTGCGACGAGCACGTCGACCCGGACGACGCTGCCGGCCCGGAAGCCGGCCATGTCGTAGTCGAAGCTGGCGTAGCCGCGGGTCCTCGACTTCAGCGCGTCGTAGAAGTCGAGCACGATCTCCCCGAGCGGCAACTGGTAGACGAGGTGCACCCGCTCCTCGGAGAGGTACTCCATGTGATCGAAGCTGCCACGGCGCTCGTTGCAGAGCTCCATCACGGCGCCGACATACTCCTTGGGCACGATCACGGAGGCCTTGATGTACGGCTCCTCGACGGCTTCGAGCTCGTTCGGCATCTCGGCCGGGTTGTGCACCTCGACCCACTCCGCGTCCGGCCGCGGCTGCACGCGGTAGGCGACGTTCGGCGCCGTCACGAGCAGGTCGAGATCGAACTCGCGCTCCAGCCGCTCGCGCACGATCTCCATGTGAAGAAGCCCGAGGAAGCCGCAGCGGAAGCCGAAGCCAAGCGCCTGCGAGGTCTCCGGCTCGTAGAAGAGGGCGCCGTCGTTCAGCTTCAGCCGCTCGAGCGCGTCGCGCAGCTCCGGGTACTCGTCCGAGTCCGTCGGGAAGAGGCCGGCGAAGACCATCGGCTTGACCTCCTTGTACCCCGGCAGCGGCTCGGCGGCAGGCCGCCTCTCGACCGTGAGCGTGTCGCCGACCGCGAGCTTCGAGACGTCCTTCAGACCTGTGACGATGTAGCCGACCTCGCCGGCCTCGAGCGCCTTCACCGGACTGCGCTGCGGGGAAAGGAAGCCGAGCTCCTCGGCTTCGAAGCGCGTTCCCTGGGCCATCGCGCGCACGGCGTCGCGCGTCTCGAACCGGCCGTCGACGACCCGCACGAACGCGATCACGCCGCGGTACTGGTCGTAGGAGGAGTCGAAGATGAGGGCCCGTGCGGGCGCTTCGGAATCGCCGACGGGAGCCGGGATCCGCTCGACGATCGCGTCGAGCACCTCCTCGACGCCCTGGCCGGTCTTCGCCGAGATCCGGAGCACGTTGTCGGCGTCGTCGCCGATCAGGTCCGCGACCTCGGCCGCGGCGCCGTCGGGATCGGCCTGCGGCAGGTCGATCTTGTTCACGAGCGGGACGATCTCGAGGTTGTTCTCGATCGCGAGGTAGGCGTTCGCGAGCGTCTGGGCCTCGATTCCCTGAGCCGCGTCGACCACGAGCAGGGCGCCCTCGCAGGCCTGGAGCGAGCGGGAGACCTCGTAGGTGAAGTCCACGTGGCCGGGCGTGTCGATCAGGTTCAGCTGGTGCCCCTTCCAGAGCACGCGCACCGCCTGCGCCTTGATCGTGATCCCACGCTCGCGCTCGAGCTCCATCGAGTCGAGGAGCTGCTCCTTCATGTCGCGAGCCGCGACGGTGTCGGTGAGCTGCAGGATCCGGTCGGCCAACGTCGACTTCCCATGGTCGATGTGGGCGATGATCGAGAAGTTGCGGATGTGGGCTTGGTCCATGGCTCGTCAGCCCTTGCGGAAGCGGCCTCGGAGCGAGTCTAGCGCCTGCATCTCGCGGATCCCGAGCGCCCGGGCGGCGAGCAGGTAGACGATTCCGCCGATGACGAGCGCCGTCCCGAGCGAGCCGAGCTGGCCGAGGAACGAGCGGCCGAGGAGCTCGTCCAGCCCCCACCAGATCCCGAACGCGACCACAGCCAGCGCGGCGGAGGCGATCGCCGCGAGGACGAACGAGCGAACCGTGGCAGCGAGGTCGATCCGGCCGATCCGCCGGCGCAGCAGGGCGAAGAGGAGCAGGACGGCAGCGATGTTGGCGATCGAGATCGCGAGCGGGATCCCCCAGGTGCCGACGCGGTAGAAGACGACGTAGAGCGCCGTATTCAGGACGACGTTCGCAAGCGCCACGAGCGTCGGCACCCACGGCGCCTGAAGGCTGAAGAAGCCGCGGTTCAGCATCAGCATCATCCCGTTGAAGGCCAGGCCGAGGGAGAACGCGGCGAGGGCACCAGCGACGACGCGCGTTTCGCCGGGCTCGAAGGCGCCCCGCTCGTAGAGCAGGCGCACGATCGGCAGCGCGAGCACGGCGGAGATGACGCTGGCCGGGAGCAGCAGGAAGTTGATCTGGCGGAGACCACGGGAGACCGTGTCGCGGAAGCCGGCAAGATCGCCTCGCGTGGCATAGCGGGCGAGCGAGGGGAAGAGCACGGTCGCGACCGCGACCGAGAACATCCCCTGCGGGAGCATGTAGACGCGGAACGCCTTGTCGATCGCGTTCGGAGAGATCTCCGGGTCGATCAGCTTCGAGGCGAAGACCGTGCCGATCACCGCGTTCACGTTGATCAGGCCGAGCCCGAGCATGACGGGAATCATCAGCTTGAAGACCTGCTTCACCGCAGGATCTCTGAGGTCGAGGGCGAGCCGGAGGCGGCCGTCTAGGCCGCGCAGCCAAGGGAGCGGTAGGAGCAGCTGGATCATCGTGCCGACGACGATCGAGCCCGCATAGACGTAGAGCTTGCTGCTGTCCGAGTCGGCGCGCGGCACCCCGATCACGAGCCCCGCGATGATCGCGAGATTCCAGAAGACGGGCGTCAGCGCCGGGATCGAGAACTCCTCGTAGCTGTTCAGGATCCCCGTCACGATCCCGAAGAGGCCGAGCAAGACGACGATCGGGAACAGGATCTGCGAGAGCGTCACGGTCAGGTCGTCGTAGGCGTCGGTGAGCGGCGGCATCAGGATCGGCGCGGCGAGGATGAAGAGCGCCGTCAGCCCGCCGACGATCAGGAGGAAGAGCCAGAAGACAGTCGAGGCGACCCGCCACGCGCGCGCCTTCTCCCCCTTCTCGAGCAACTCGCTGAAGACCGGAACGAACGCGGACGACAGTGCTGCATCGGCGACGAGGGCACGGATCAGATTCGGGATCTGGAAGGCGATCGTGAAGGCGTTGATCGGGCCGCGGGCGCCGAAGTAGTTCGCTGCGACGATCTCGCGGACGAGTCCGAGCAGCCGGGAGAGGCCGGTGGCGGCGGAGAAGATCGCGGTCGAGAAGGCGAGCCTGCGCGCGTTGGCTCGCTCGTCCACGGGGCGAGTATAGGAATGGGCTAGGCGAGCGGTCTCTGCTCGAGCCGGCCTCTGCTAGGATCCGCGGCGCCCGCCGAGTGCGGGCCTTTCTCTGACATGCCGAACATCCAGCAACAGATCAAGCGAGTCCGGATCGCCGAGCGCGAGCGCGACGAGAACCTGCGTTACCGCTCGACCGTGAAGACTCTGACGCGGCGACTCGAGGCTGCTGCCGCCGATGGCGACACGCCGACGATCGAGAGCGAGCACCTCCAGCTCGTGCGCACGATCGACAAGGCCGCCTCTCGTGGAGCGCTGCACAAGAACACGGCTGCGCGCAAGAAGGCTCGTGCGGCCCGTCTCGCCAAGTCCTAGCTTCGGCCGAGATCGACGAGCGCGCGTTGCAGCTCGAGGTCGGGCGGGATCCGGCTCTTGCCCTTCAGCGCGAGGTCGAGCTCGGCCAGCCTCACGACCGCATCGTCGAGCTCCGTCTGCGAGAACGCCTCCGCTTGAGCGTACGCCCGTCGAGCCTGCCAGTCGTACCTGAGGCCGAGGGGCCTCTGCGCGGCGGCGACGTTCACGCCTGCCTCCTTCAGTCGCTTCGCGCGGGCGACCGCGAGTACCTGGCCGCCGAAGCGCGCTGAGAGACGGGCGCTGACCTCCCGGCTCGCCTTCGGGTCGCGGTCGAAGATCTCCTCACTCAGACCGAGCAGCGCCGCGGTGTCCTGCTGGCTCCAGACGTCAACCAGCTTGTAGTCGGAGGTTTCGGCGAGAGCGGGGACAAGCGCCTCCACCTCCCGCTCGCCGATCGGCTCGCCTCCCGCCCACGTCGCGAGCTTGTCGACCTCGCTCGCAAGCTGCTGTAGATCCTCGCCGACGAGCTGGACGAGCGCCGCCGAGGCTTCCGGCTCGACCCGCGCACCTCGCGCCGCGAACTGCTGCGAGACCCAGGAGACGAGGCTCTTCTTGGCCACAGCAAAATCGAGAACGGTTCCCGTCTTGCCGCAAGCCTTGTAGAGCGCCGCATCCTTCTTCAGTTCCTCCGCGACGAGCGCGAGCGTCGTGGACGGCGCCGGTGAGGCGAGGTACTCCTCGACGGCCTTCGTATCCGTGACCTTCCATCCCCGCGCGAGCCGGCCGTCAGTGCTCCGGACGCCGTCAACGTGCTCAACGACCACAAGGCGCGCGTCGCCGAAGAGGCTGCCCGCGTTGCAGATCGCGGCGACCCCGGTACCAGGCAGCTCCTGGGCGGTCGTCAGCTCGATCGACTCGGGCAGGAAGTGGCGGCGCAGCCGCTGCAGGGCGACCTCGATCTTGGGCCGATCGCTGCCGGTGAGCAGGTAGACGGGCTTGAGCTCGGCGGCGTCGGACACCGGATCAGGCTAACGGTCCGACGAGACCCAGACGTGCTCGCCGTCGGACTCGACCACGACTCGCCCGTCTCGATCCGTGCGGTGCAGCCGCAAGCCGGGGACGGTTGCGAGCGCCGCGATCGTCTCGGGGCGCGGATGGCCGTGAGGATTGCCGCGCCCGCTGGAGATGACGGCGATCGACGGGCGCAGCTCGGTCAGCTCCGCTTCGAGCCCCGGATCCTCGGAGCCGTGGTGCGCGACCTTGAGGATCTCCACCTGCTGTCCGAGGAGCCGTGCCGTGACGTCGGTCTCGGCGTCCGCGCTGAGGAGCGCGTCGACCTGGCCGTAGCTCGCCAGGAGGACGACGGTCCGCCGGTTGGGATCGTCACTCGGCAGACCCGGGCTGTCCGGCCAGAGCACGCGGATGCGGAGGCCGCCGAGCCCCCAGGATGCGCCGGCGCGAGCCTCCACGACTGGGATGTGCCGCTCAGAAGCGACGGCGAGGGCGCGGTTCCGGTACGGGCTCTGGCTCGCGATCCTCGGATCGATTACGCGCTCCACGGCGATGCGATTCAGGATCTGCTCCGCCCCGCCCGTGTGATCGCGCTGGCCATCCGTGAGCACGAGCGCCGCGAGCCGTCGGATCCCGAGCTCGCGGAGCTGGCGGTCGACCTTCGCCTCCGGTGGGCCTTGGTCGACGAGAATCGCTCCCTCCGGCACCTGGACGAGGATCGAGTCGCCCTGGCCGACGTCGAGAACGGTGATCCGGAGCCCTTTCGGGGGTGGGAGCGAGGCGGACGGCCAGAGCTGCCAGAGGAGGAGTGCGGGCAGCCCGACCGCGATCCACATCAGCACGGCCGGCCGGCGCCAGCGTGGGAGCCGTCGCAGGAGCAGGACGCCCACCGGAACCAGGAGCAGCATCGCGACCGCGAGCCCCGAGCTCGTCTGCGCCAGCGGTAGCTCGCCCACGAGGCGAGCGCACGCCGCGATGTACGCGGCCAACCAGCCATTCAGCCAGGCGAGGGCGAGCGCCGCGGACGGGAGAACCGGGGCGAGCAAGGTGCCGAGGAGAGCGATCCCGAGCAGAGGCCCGATCGCGAGCGTGACGAGCACGTTCGCGAGCAGCGAGTACACCTGGATTGAGCCGAACTGGAGCCAGAGGATCGGAGCGGTCGCCAAGCCGCAGGCGATCGAGATCGCGAGCGCATTCCGGAGCCAGCGCGGTAGCGGATAGCCCTCCAGGGTCGACATGAGCCGCGGCACGAGCAGGAAGATCGCGGCGACCGCGGCGAACGAGAGCTGGAATCCCGGCTCGAAGACCGTGGCTGGCGTCCAAGCGAGCAGGATCGCGGCTCCAAGCGCGAGGAAGTGCCAGCGGTCGCGTGGGCGCGAGACGAGCCACGCGAGCGAGGCGAGGATGCCTGCAACTCCTGCCCGAACGACCGAGGGCTGCCAGCCCACGGCGAGCACGTAGGCAACGATCGCTCCCATCGCGGCCGCCTCGGCGTGAAGCCGCGAGATCCCGAGGAGCGACGCGAGCACGAGCACGGCGCCCGCCAGGAAGGCGACGTTTTGACCGGAGACGGCCAGCAGGTGATAGAGCCCGGCGGCCTTGAAGCTCTCCTGAAGCCCGTCGGAGAGCCCTTCGTCTTCCCCCAGCACGATTCCGGCGAGTACCGCCCGGCGCTCGCCTTCGAGTCCGGGCGCGATCGAGCTGGCCACGTGTCCCCGCAGCCGATCCGACAGCCCTCCGATCCCGCCGCGGCGGCCGACGACGCGCCAGTCTCGTCCGCGCAAGATCACGTGTACGCCACGACGCGCTAGCCACCCACGCTCGTCAAAGCCGTCCTCGGCCGATCGCGGCGCGACGACGGTCGCACGCAGAGCGAGGATGGCGCCCTGGGGCGGCGAGCGTCCCAGAGGGAGCTCGAGCAGCACCGGCTCGTCGACGTGTGCGTCGACGAAGCGGCGTGCTTCCGCCGGCACTCGCAGCGCGAATGTGCCCCGCCGCGCTGGACCGGTCACGACAACTTCAGCGCTACCGACGCGATCGACCTGCAAGCCGAGCACGCTTCGGTCGAGGGCGTCGAGCCGGAGGCTTCCCCACCCCCAGCCCGCCACCGCCACGGCGAGCGCGAGCGCGGGCAGGCGAGCGTGGGGCACCGCGGCGGCTCCTGCCAGCACCAGCAGAGCCATGAAGAGGACGGCATCGGGAAGCCTCAGCGCATTCGAGAGCACGAGCCCAAGGCAGGCTGCTATGACGAGCAGAGTCGGCCAGGTGCGCTCGATCACGGGCCCACCAGATCGCGGAGCTGGTCGATTCGGACAGGGCCGATGCCGGGGATCGCATCCAGGTCGTCCACCGACCTGAATCCTCCGTGATCGGTGCGATAATCGACGATCTTCTGCGCGGTGACGGGTCCGACCCCGGGCAGCTCGTCGAGCTCGTCGACGCTCGCCGCGTTCAGGCTGATCCGACCTGCCGGCGCGGCAGTCCCGCCTGCCGCCGCCGTCCCCGCCACACCGGCGACCCGACTCGGTATCAGGACCTGCATCCCGTCGGCGAGCGGTGCGGCGAGGTTCACGGCCGCGGTGTCGGCC
>JACCRW010000154.1 GCA_013813345.1 Actinomycetota bacterium | reverse complement strand
TAAAGAGCCCGCGAGCTCCGGCTCCTGTCCTCTTTAGGCCCCAGCCTCCTGGCAGGGGAGCGACCGTGAGCGACACACGCGACAGACTCGAAGCACTCCTCCGCGAGCGGATTCTCGTCCTCGACGGGGCGTGGGGGACGATGCTCCAGGGCGCCGGGCTCACAAGCGCCGACTATCGCGGCGAGCGCTTCCTCGACCACCCCCGCGAGGTGGCCGGCGATCCGGACCTGCTCAACCTGACGCGGCCGGACGTGATCCTCGACGTCCACCAGCGCTATCTGGCCGCGGGTGCCGACATCACGACCACGAACACGTTCACGGCGACGAGCATCGGCCAGGCCGACTACGGCCTCGAGGGAGTCGTGCGCGAGCTGAACCTCGAAGGAGCGCGGCTGGCGCGAGAGGCGGTCGATGCTTGTGCGCAAAGAACACAATCTCCTCGCTTCGTCGCGGGCTCGATCGGCCCCTTGAACGTGACGCTCTCGCTCTCGCCGAAGGTCGACGACCCCGCCTTCCGCCCGGTCTCGTTCGACGAGGTGCGCGCGTCGTACGCCGAGCAGATCGCCGCGCTCGCCGAGGGCGGCGTCGACCTCCTGCTCGTGGAGACCGTCTTCGACACGTTGAACGCAAAGGCTGCGATCGCGGCGGCGCGCGCGGTTGCGCCCGAGCTGCCGCTCTGGATCTCGGTCACGATCGTGGATCTGAGCGGCCGGACCCTCTCCGGCCAGACGGTGGAGGCGTTCTGGGCATCGGTCGAGCACGCGAAGCCGCTCCTCGTCGGAGTCAACTGCTCGCTCGGCGCGAAGGAGATGCGTCCGCACGTCGCCGAGCTCTCGCGGCTCGCCGACACGTTCACGAGCTGCCATCCGAACGCCGGCCTCCCGAACGCGTTCGGCGGCTACGACGAGCAGCCGCACGACACCGCTGCGCTTCTGCGCGAGTTCGCCGAGGCGGGCTTCGTCAACGTCGTCGGTGGCTGCTGCGGCACCTCGCCGGAGCACGTCGCGCGGATCGCGGGTGCGGTCGAAGGGCTCGTGCCACGCGAGCTTGTGCGCAATGAACACAAGCGTCGGACGCGCTTCAGCGGCCTCGAGCCCTTCGAGCTCGGGCCCGACACCGGGTTTGTGATGATCGGCGAGCGCACGAACCTGACCGGCTCCGCTCGTTTCAGGGCATTGATCGAGGCCGGCGACTATCAGGCGGCCGTGGACGTCGCGCTCGAGCAGGTGCGCGGCGGCGCGAACTTCCTCGACGTGAACATGGACGCCGATCTGCTCGACGGCGAGCTCGCGATGACGACCTTCCTGAACCTGATCGCGACCGAGCCGGAGGTCGCCCGGATCCCGATCATGGTCGACAGCTCGCGCTGGAGCGTGCTCGAAGCCGGGCTCAAGTGCGTTCAGGGAAAGGGGATCGTCAACTCGATCAGCCTCAAGGAGGGTGAGGAGCCGTTCCTCGAGCAGGCCCGGCGCGTGCGCGACTACGGCGCCGGCGTCGTCGTGATGGCGTTCGACGAGCAGGGCCAGGCCGACACCGTCGAGCGCAAGGTGTCGATCTGCGGGCGGGCCTACGACCTGCTCACACAGGTGGCCGGGTTCGAGCCCGAGGACGTCGTCTTCGATCCCAACGTGCTGGCGGTCGCGACCGGGATCGAGGAGCACAACGGCTACGCGAAGGCGTTCATCGAGGCGCTGCCGGTGATCAAGGAGCGCTGCCCGGGAGCGCACACGAGCGGCGGGATCTCGAACCTCTCCTTCTCGTTCCGTGGCAACGACGTCGTGCGCGAGGCGATGCACTCGTCGTTCCTCCTGCACGCGATCCGCGCCGGCCTCGACATGGGGATCGTGAACGCGGGCCAGCTCGTCGTCTACGAGGACATCCCGGCTGACCTGCTTGAGCGCGTCGAGGACGTGATCTTCGACCGCCGGCCCGACGCGACCGACCGGCTCGTCGCGTTTGCTGACTCGGTGAGGGGCGAAGGGACGCGCCGCGAGCTCGATCTCTCCTGGCGTGAAGCCACGGTCGAGCAGCGACTCTCGCACGCGCTCGTGCATGGGATCGTCGACTTCATCGAGGAGGACACCGAGGAGGCGCGGGCCGCCGCCGAGCGCCCGCTCGATGTGATCGAAGGGCCGCTGATGGACGGGATGAAGGTCGTCGGCGATCTCTTCGGAGCGGGGAAGATGTTCCTCCCGCAGGTCGTGAAGAGCGCGCGGGCGATGAAGCGCGCCGTCGCCTACCTGGAGCCGTACATGGAGGCGGAGAAGGAGCAGGCCCTCCTCGAGGGGCGGACGAACGGCGGTAGGGCGCAGGGGAAGATCGTGCTGGCGACGGTCAAGGGCGACGTGCACGACATCGGCAAGAACATCGTCGGCGTCGTCCTCGGCTGCAACAACTACGAGGTGATCGACCTGGGCGTGATGGTGCCGGGCGAGAAGATCCTCGATACCGCGGTCGCCGAGGGGGCCAGCGCGGTCGGTCTCTCCGGCCTGATCACGCCGTCGCTCGACGAGATGGTCAACGTGGCGAAGGAGATGGAGCGGCGGGGGCTCGAGCTGCCGCTGCTCATCGGCGGCGCCACGACCTCTCGGCAGCACACAGCGGTGCGGATCGCGCCCGCCTATGCGCAGGCGACCGTGCACGTGATCGACGCGTCGCGGGTCGTCGGCGTCGTCTCGAACCTCCTTGATCCCGTGCGCGCCGGCGAGCTGGACCGCGAGAATCGCGACGACCAGGAGCGGTTGCGCGACCAGTACGCCGAGAAGGAGCGGCGGCCACTGCTGCCCCTCGCGGAGGCCCGCGCCAATGCCGAGCGGCTCGCGTTCGACGCCCTCGCCGAGCCCGCGTTCACCGGTACGCACCTCGTCGAGCCGGAGCTCGCGGCGCTTCGCGAGCTGATCGACTGGCAGTTCTTCTTCCACGCCTGGGAGCTGAAGGGCAAGTTCCCGGCGATTCTCGAGCAGCCTGCTGCCCGAGAGCTCTACGACGACGCCGTCGCGCAACTCGACGAGCTCGTCCGGGGCGGTCTCCTCCGGGCTCGCGGCGCCTACGGCTTCTGGCCGGCGCACGCCGAGGGAGACGACCTCGTCCTGGAGCATGGCGTTCGCTTCCCGATGCTGCGCCAGCAGGCCGCGTGGGGCGATTCGCGTCAGAACCGCTCTCTGGCGGACTTCGTCGCGCCCGGAGGAGACCACCTCGGAGCATTTGCAGTCTCGGTTCATGGCGCGGACGCCCTCTCCGCCGGCTACGAGGCCGAGCACGACGACTACCGCTCGATCATGGTCAAGGCGCTCGCCGACCGGCTCGCGGAGGCCTTCGCCGAGTGGATCCACCTCGAGGCCCGGCGGGCGTGGTACGAGCCAGATGCCCAGCCGACGAGCGAGGAGCTCGCCGCCGAGCGCTATCGAGGGATCCGGCCCGCCTTCGGCTATCCCGCCTGCCCCGATCACTCGGAGAAGCGGCGGCTCTTCGACCTGCTGAGCGCTCCGGAAACCGGGATCGAGCTGACGGAGTCGTTCGCGATGTCGCCGGCTGCGAGCGTCAGCGGCCTCCTCTTCGGCCATCCTCGCTCGCGCTACTTCGCCGTCGGCCGGATCGGGCTCGACCAGGTCGAGGACTACGCGGCGCGCAAGGGGATCGACGTGCGGGAGGCCGAGCGCTGGCTGCGCCCGAACCTGGGGTACGAGCCGGA
>JACCRW010000150.1 GCA_013813345.1 Actinomycetota bacterium | reverse complement strand
GTTGATCCCGGCCGCGCGCACATCGACGAGGGACAGTCCCTGGGACACGTCCGGTTCGGCCACGTCCTCCAGGGACAACGGTCCGCCCACCTCGTGGAGGACGGCCGCCTTCACCTTCCGGTGAACTCGGGCTTGCGCTTCTCGAGGAACGCCATGACGCCCTCGGCGCCGTCCTCGCTGCCGAGGGTGCGCATGAAGGCCTGAGCCTCGGCGCGAAGCCCCTGCGCGAGCGGGATGTCGCGGGTCTCCGCGGCGAGCTGCTTGACGACGCCCATCGCGAACGGCGAGCGCTCGGAGAGCGTCCGGGCCAGCTCGAGCGCGGCGTCGCGCAACTCCGCGCTTGGGACGACCCGCTCGACGAGCCCCCACTCGTAGGCCTGCGCGCCGGAGATCGGGTCGCCGCTCAGGTTGAGCAGGAGCGCGCGTCCCTGCCCGACGAGCCGAGGCAGCCGCTGCGTGCCACCGCCGCCCGGAATCAGGCCGAGCTTGATCTCCGGCTGGCCGAGCTGCGCGTCGTCGGCCGCGATCCGGACGTCGCACGCCATCGCGAGCTCGAGCCCGCCGCCCAGGCAGTAGCCGTGGATCGCGACGACCACGGGCGTCCGCCCCGCGTCCATCCGGGCCCCGAGCTTCTGGATCCCGCGCGCGGAGCCGGTCTCCGCAGCCTCGACCGCCGCATCGCGCATCGCCGGGAACTCGGTGATGTCGGCGCCGGCGACGAACGCCTTCTCCCCGGCCCCGCGGAGAACGATCGCGCGGATCTCGTCGGAGCGGTCGAGGCGGTTGTACTCGGCCTCCAGCTCCTCGAGCAACTGTGCCGACAGGGCGTTGACGGGCGGGTGGTCGAGTGTGACGATCGCAACCGCGCCGTCCTCCTCGACCTTCACGAGCTCAGCCATCGATCTCCTTTGGGTGATTTAGCGAGGCCCCATGCGGAGCGCCCCGTCGAGGCGGATCGTCTCGCCGTTCAGGTACTCGTTCTCGATGATGTGCTTGACGAGTGCCGCGAAGTCCTCGGCGCGGCCGAGCCGCTTCGGAAACGGGATCTGCGATTCGAGGCTCGCGCGGATGTCGTCGCGCATCGGGCCGAGCATCGGCGTGTCGGACGGCCCCGGCGCGATCGTGACGACGCGGATCCCCTTCGAGGAGAGGTCGCGGGCGAGCGGCAGGGTCATCCCCGCGACGCCCGCCTTCGACGCGGAGTAGGCGGCCTGGCCGATCTGCCCGTCGAAGGCGGCGTTCGAGGCCGTGTTCACGATCACACCGCGTGTGCCTTCCTCGTCGGGCTCGCCCTCGGCGATCTTCGCGGCAGCGAGCGAGAGGACGTTGAAGGTGCCGATCAGGTTCACCTCGATCACCTTCCGGAAGCGTTCGAGCGGGAAGCCGATCACGCGGGCGCCGCCGCCGATCCCCGCGCAGTTGACCGCGCCGTGCAGCTCGTCGCACTCGTCCACGAGCGCGCCCACCGCGTCCGCGTCGGTCACGTCAGTCTCCGGCAGGTCGGCGATCACGACCGTCGCGCCCTCGCGTTCGAGCAGCGCCGCGGTCGCCTCGCCGAGCCCCGAGCGCCCGCCCGTGACGAGAAAGGTCCGTCCTTCGATCTTCACGACGTGACGGGCGCCTTCGGAAACTGCTCGCGCAGCGCCGTCTTGCGGAACTTGCCGACCGCGGTCTTCGGGATCTCGTCGACGAACACGTAGGCGTCCGGCAGCCAGAACTTGGCGAAGTTCGGCGCCAGGAACTCCCGCAGCTCGTCGGGGCTCGCGCTCTCGCCCTCGCGACAGACGCAGACCGCGAGCGGCCGCTCGTCCCACTTCTCGTGCGGGATCGCGATCACCGCCGCCTCGGCGATGGACGGGTGCGCCATCAGGGCGTTCTCGAGGTCGACGGACGAGATCCATTCGCCGCCGGACTTGATCACGTCCTTCGAGCGATCCTTGATCATCACGTAGCCCTTGGGGTGGAACGACGCGATGTCGCCGGTCTTGAACCAGCCGTCGTCCGTCCAGCGCTCGGCCTGCTCCGGCGTCTCGTAGTAGCCGGCGGCGACCCAGGGGCCGCGCACCTCGAGCTCGCCCATCGCCTCGCCGTCCCACGGGATCTCGTTCCCGTCGTCGTCGATGGCCCGCAGCTCCACGAGCGGGAGCGGCAGGCCCTGCATCGCGACGACGTCGAGCTGCGTCTCCTCGTCGGCGGTGCGGAACTCGCCCACGTAGTCGGACGCGGTCGCGAGCGGTGAGGTCTCGGTCATTCCCCAGCCGTGCACCACGGTCTTCCCGTGCCGCTGGCGGAAGCCCGCGATCATCGCGCGGGGTGCGGCCGAGCCGCCGACCAGCATCGAGTGCAGTCTGGAGAGGTCCCAGCGGTCGGGCTCCTTGTCGAGCATCCCGAGGATCCCCATCCAGATCGTCGGCACGCCGGCCGTGATCGTGACCTCCTGCTGCTCGAAGTCCTCGAGCAGTGTCTCGGGATCGAGGAACGGCCCGGGGAAGACGAGCTTCGCGCCGACCATCAGGCAGGTGTAGGGGTAGCCCCAGGCGTTCGCGTGGAACATGGGCACGACAGGGAGGAACGTCTCCTTCTCGGTCACGTGCAGGCCGAGCGGCGCTGCGAGCGCCTCCCCGAGCGTGTGCAGGACGGTCGAGCGGTGCGAGTAGAGGACGCCCTTCGGCATCCCCGTGGTGCCGCTCGTGTAGCACATCGCCGCGGCCGTGTCCTCGTCGAGCCTCGGATCCTCATAGTCGTTCGGATCTGCCCCCGCGAGCAGCTCCTCGTACGAGTCCTCGATCACGAAGACGTGCTCGATCGGGGTCCGATCGGCGAACTGCTCCCAGAGCGGGAGCAGGCTCCGATCGACGATCACGACCTTGTCCCCGGCGTGCGTCGCGATATAGCCGAGGTCGTTCGGGTGCAGTCGCAGGTTGAGGGTGTGCAGGACGTACCCACCGCACGGGATCCCGAGATACGCCTCGAGGTGCTGGTAATGGTTCCAGCAGAGGGTTGCCACGCGATCCCCAGGCTCGAGCCCCAGACCCTTCAGCGCCACGGAAAGCTGCCGCGCCCGCTTCCCGAAGTCGGCGAACGAGTACGTGTGGAAGCTCCGGTCCGGCAGCCGCGTCACGATCTCCTGGTGCGGGAAGTAGGTCTCCGCGCGCTTGAGGATCGTCGGCAGCGTGAGCTGGAAGTCCATCATCAGGCCCTTCACGACTGCTCCTTTCCCGCTCCGACGCCGGCATCTCCGTCGGTCTTGGCCGGCTCCGTCGAGCCTACGCCGGCTCCGAAGCTCTGACGGATCTCCAAGTCCTCGTCGCTCATGACGTGGCCGTCCCGCTCGACGTAGCCGTCCTTGCCGCCGACGATCAGGAGGACGAGATCGTCGTCGCCCGCGTTCGCGATCCGCCGCGGCGTCGTCGACTCGACGTGGAAGAGGCCGCCCGGACCGAGGATGCGCTCCTCGCCGTTGACCTCGACCCTGGCCGTGCCGCTGTGGACGAAGTAGAGCTCGTCCTGGGTGTCGTGGTAGTGGTTCACCCCCGGATAGCCGGGCGGGTAGACGATCCCGTTGACGCCGAAGGCGGTGATCCCGAGCGGGCCGCGGATCTTGCGGAAGCCGGGGCCGTCCCCGAGCTCCTCGAGCGATGAGAACGAATGGGTCAAGGTGAGCTCCTCTGCAGGTCGGTGTAGACGCGCTCCCCACTGAACCGGCGCGCCTCTCGGTCCCAGGGGAAGAAGATCGCGTTGCGCCAGGTCATCGTCTCGCCGGTCGGCTCGTTCTCGAGCCACCTGGCGCTGTGCGTGCCCGTGACGATCGCCTCCTCGACGACGCCCTGCGGGCCGATCACGATGTTCTGGAGCTCGAAGACGATGTCAGGAAAGGCGGTCAGAAGCTCGGTGTAGAAGCGCGCCGCGCCCTCGTGCCCGTGCCAGGAGACGTCGTCGGGATAGACGGTGTAGACGCAGTCCTCGGAGAGCGTCGCGAGCAGGCCCTCGATCGAGCGCGCGTCCTCGGCCTTCGAGTGGGCCTTCCAGAGCTCGCGGATCTCGTCCACCTCGGCCGGGTCGACCTCCATCCGCATCAGCTCGAGCACTTCCTCCTTCGGGACCGGCATGAGCCTCCTAGTCGAGTAAGGCCGCGGCGACGACGGCGCGCTGCACGGCCGCGTGGCCGCCGAACGCGTCGAGCCATTGGGCGCGCTTGTAGTAGCGGTGCAAGGGATGCTCCCAGGTAAAGCCGATCCCGCCGTGAACCTGGATCGAGCGCTCGCACGCGGCGACGGCTGTCTCGGCACAGAACGCCTTGGCCGCGGGAACGGCGACCGGCGCCTGCTCCTCGTCCTCGGCGACCGAGAACGCCGCCCAGTAGGCGAGCGAGCGCGCCAGCTCCGTCTCGACGTAGGTGTCGGCGAGCGGATGCGCGACGGCCTGGTAGGTGCCGATCTTCTTCCCGAACTGCTCGCGCTCCGAGACGTAAGCGATCCCGAGCTCGAGCGCGCGCTGCGCGATTCCGACTGCCTCGAGCGCGAGCGCGGCGAGGAGGCGGAGCCGCACGGGCTCCCACTCACCGTCGAGAGCTTCGCCGTCGGAGGAGGTGAGCCGGCCGAGCGGACGCGTCTCGTCCATCGTCGCGAGCGTCTCGCCCTCGGCGGGGACGGACCGCATCTCCTCCGTGAGCACGCGGTCGACGTGGAGCAGGTCGGGTACGAAGCCGTCGACCTCGATCGACCACGCCTGCTCGTCGACCTCGGGGAGCGCGGGAAGGACGACCGCGGTCGTCAGGAACGGCCCCGAGTAGAGCGCGCGGCCCGCCTCCTCGAAGAGGATCGCCTCGTCGAGGAACGAGAGCCCGCCGCCGCCGCGCTCCTCCGGAACCGAGACGCCGAGCCAGCCGAGCTCACGCAACTCCGAGAGCGGCGCCTCGGGGTTCGCCTCGAGGAACGCGCGCGCCTCGCGCCGCAGCTCCTCCTGCTCTTGCGTGAACGCGAAGTCCACTCAGCGGCTCCGGGGAAGGCCGAGCACGCGCTCGGCGATGATATTGCGCAGGATCTCGGAGGTGCCCGCCTCGATCGTGTTGCCACGCGAGCGAAGCTGCTGGTGCTGCCAGTACCCGTTGTCGCCGATTACCTGAGCCTCCGGCCCGAGGAGCTCGAGGGCGAGCTTCGTCACGCGCTGGTTCGCCTCCGACCACCAGAGCTTCGCGCCTGAGCCCTCCGGGCCGGGGATCCCGGTCTTGATCAGCGTCGTCAGCGAGCGGTAGGTCGTGTAGCGCACGGCTTGGAGGCCGATCCACTCGCGGGCGATCGCGTCGCGCTGGACGTCAGTGGCCCCGCGCTCCTTGGCGAGCGCGATCAGCTTGCGGATCTGCGCTTCCAGCGCCGCGGTGAGCGCGAAGCCAAGGGTGCCGCGCTCGTGCAGCAGCGTCGTCATCGCGACGGCCCAGCCGCCGCCGACCTCGCCGAGGACGTTCTCGACGGGCACCTTCACGTCGGTGAAGAAGATCTCGTTGAACTCGGCCTCACCCGTGATCTGGCGCAACGGGCGCACCTCGACGCCCGGAGAGTGCATGTTCACGATCAGATAGGTCAGCCCCGCATGGCTCTGCGAGTCGGGGTCGCTACGCGTGACGAGGATGCACCAGTCGGCAATGTGCGCGAAGGACGACCAGACCTTCTGGCCGTTGACGACGAAGTGATCGCCGTCCTCGATCGCGCTCGTCCGGACGGCGGCGAGGTCGGAGCCGGCGCCCGGCTCGGAGAAGCCTTGGCACCAGATCTCCTCGGTCGAGAGGATCGCGTCCAGCCGTGCCTGCTTCTGCTCCTCGGTGCCGTGCGCGATGATCGTCGGCCCGGCCATCCCGAGCCCGATCACGCCCAGGTGCGACGGCGCCTCCGCGCGCGCCATCTCCTCGAGGAAGATCGCCTGGTGGCTGTAGGGAGCGCCGGCGCCGCCGTACTCCTTCGGCCAGGTGAGGCCCGCGTAGCCCCCTTCGTAGAGCTTCCGGCTCCAGTCACGGCCGGCCTCCTCGAAGCGGCCGCGGCGCACCTCGTCTGTCAGGTTCTCCTCGATCCAGGCGCGCAGCTCCGCCCTGAACGCTGCCTCAGCCGGCGTGTCCCGCAGATCCACGGGGTGACTCTAGTCGCTCAGGAACGAGGAAACGACGGTGTTGAAGCGGTCGGCCGTCTCGAGGAAGAGGAGGTGGCCGCCGCCGGGGAACGGGACGAAGGAAGAGCTCGGGATTCGATCCGCGAGCTCGACGCCATTCTCGAAAGGGACGATCCGGTCGGCGTCGCCGTGGACGACGAGCGTCGGCGCCTCGATCTGCTCGACCGGCGAGACCTGCTCGACGAAGCGCCAGCAGGCGTCGTACTGGGCGCGCCAGCACTCCGGCGGGGTCGGATGCTCGAGCCGGTCGGCCAGTAGCTGCTCGAACTCGTCCCGGTGCTCGTCCGTCCAGCCGGGCGCGAAGGAGAGCGGCATCGAGGCGCGCGCGAACTCGGGCGCAGGGCGGTCGGCGTGGGCCTCCCAGGTCGCGATCGTCTCGTCGGGAGTGAACGCGTGGTTGGGGC